>NZ_JAUBTN010000111.1:0-9040 GCF_036705055.1 Microcoleus sp. CZ3-B2
GACCCCATCTTTTTTTACCATAAATCGGTCAAACCTTTGTTAGCTATGGGTTTTAACGGGGTTGTCACCCCGTCAGAGAAAAAACAGCACAAACAGCAACAATTAACAAATTAAAAGCCGAGTCTACTAATGCCGAAACCGAATATCTGCGGCACAAAGAACTTGTTGCCGAAGGCGCTATTTCTCAATCGGTAATGGACAGCAAACGGCTGACATTAGAAACAAGTCGGCAGCAACTTAAAGAAGCCGAAGCAAATCTCAGCCGCATTAACAGTACCGCAAGGCAGCAGCTTAAAGAAGCCGAAGCAAATCTTTCCCGAATTAACAGTACAGCAACCCAGCAGTTAGCAGAAGCCGAAGCAAATCTTTCCCGAATTAACAATACAGCAATCCAGCAGTTAGCAGAAGCTGAAGCAACACTTAACCGCATCAAAAACAGTGGCAGCGAAGAACTAAAAGAAGCCGAAGCAACTCTCGACAAGATAGGCGAAGTACGCCCGGTAGATATCCAAGCAGCCCAAACCGAAATCAATAGCGTGATCGCCCAAGTCAATCGCGCCCAAACCGAATTAAATCAAGCTTACATCCGCACTCCGCAACCCGGAAAAATCCTCAAAATTCACACCCGCGTAGGAGAAAAAATCAGCGATGACGGAATTGCAGACGTGGGAGAAACTCAGCAAATGGTAGTCGTTGCCGAAGTTTACCAAACCGACATCAGCAAAATCAAGGTTGGGCAAAAAGCAGATGTTACCAGCCAAGCATTTTCAGGAGAATTGCCGGGAACTGTTAAAGAAATCGGGTTAAAAGTCAGCAAGCAAAACGTGTTTAGCAACCAGCCGGGAGAAAACTTAGACAGCCGAGTTGTGGAAGTGAAAATTCACCTGAATCCTGAAGCTAGCAAACAAGTTGCGGGATTGACAAATTTGCAGGTACAAGTAGCAATTAAAAATTAGGGAGATTGAGAAACGTGGCAGAATTAGGGCCAAATCCAAACCGACCTTATCCGATGGTAAACCAGCGCCGGGTTTGCTTTATCAAAAACTTTGTTAAATCGCCCAATATTATTGTCGGTGATTACTCTTACTACGACGATCCCATCGACCCGGAAAATTTCGAGAGAAACGTACTTTACAATTACGGGAGTGAGAAATTAATTATTGGTAAATTTTGTGCGATCGCCACCAACGTCAAATTCATCATGAACGGTGCAAACCACAAACTAGACGGCATTTCAACCTATCCTTTTCCCATCTTTGGTAACGGCTGGGAAACAGCAATGAATCTATTAATCGAACTGCCAAGCAAAGGCGATACCGTAATTGGTAACGATGTTTGGATCGGCTATGAATCCGTCATTATGCCCGGAGTCAAAATCGGCGACGGTGCGATTATTGCCGCCAAATCCGTTGTAGTAAAAGACATTCCCGCTTACACCGTTGTCGGAGGAAATCCCGCAGGTTTAATCAAACAGCGTTTCAGCGATGCTGAAGTTGCACAACTATTACAAATTCGGTGGTGGGATTGGGAAATTGATAAGATTTCGCGTAATATTAACTTAATTATGCAATCCGATATTAAAGCACTCAGTAATACTGAGTAAACTCGCCCATACAGGGATTTAAAATTAACAAAGTGGAGGTTTCCCAATGCTTAAAATTGCCTACTTAGTTCTCTGTATTCTAGGAACAGCTTTGCCCTATTCCCAGTTTATCCCGTTTCTCTTAGAAAAAGGGTTGAATGTCAACGAGTTCTTTGGACAATTATTTGCGAACCAGATTTCCGGTTTTTTCGGCATGGATGTCATCGTGTCTTCCGTGGTTTTGTGGATTTTTGTTTTTAGCGAAGGTTCGCGTCTAAAAATGAAAATTTTGTGGATTTATATTGCCAGTAATTTACTGGTTGGTGTTTCCCTAGGTTTACCTTTATTCCTCCTAATGCGCCAACGTCAACTTGAACAAGCAGCTTTAAGCGATCGACAATAAATAACTAATCACCAATTCCCAGTTTTCAATTCTCAATGCCAATGCTTCGACTTCGCTCCTATGCCCCAATACGCTTGGGTTAACACTGTTAATTCCCCGAAGATCCCCTAAATCTCCCTTAAGAAGGGGGACTTCGCAGCACCTTCTTGTTCCCCCCTTTTTAAGGGGGGCTAGAGGGGATCTGTCTTATCTGAACCGTATTGCCCAATTCCCAATTCCCAATTCCCAAACAAAGCTTATGTTTCGCAAAACACCCCTTGCTTGGTTGCAAGTAACTAGAGAAAAAACTCGCCTTGCTGTCGCTATCTCAGGAATTGCCTTTGCAGATATTTTGATATTCGTGCAACTGGGATTTCAAGATGCACTCTTCGACTCTGCCGTTAAGCCGCACCAAAGTTTACAGACAGATTTAGTTTTAATCAATCCTCAAGTTGAAACTTTTGCAGCGGTAAAACAGTTCAATAGAGAGCGACTTTACCAAGCGGAAGGAGTGGAAGGAGTCAAGTTCGTGACTTCATTATATATTGGTACGGGAGAGTGGCGAAATCCTACAAACCGCACTACTAGAAGGATTTTAATTTTTGGCATCGATCCCGGAAATATCACATTTAATTTGCCCGATGTCAATCAAAACTTGCATCAAATTAAAATGTTTAATCGCGTGTTGTTTGACCAAGCTTCTCGACCTGAGTACGGCAAAATTGCCAATATTTTTAACAAACAATCTACGCTGGAAACTGAACTAAACAAACGCAACATTCAAGTGGGAGGAGTCTTTACTCTCGGTGCTTCCTTTGTCGCCGATGGCAATGTCATTGCTAGCGATTCTACATTCATGAACTTATTTCCCGATCGCAAACCTGACGAAATTGATGTCGGCTTAATCAACCTCAAACCCGGTGCTGATATCAAAAAAGTCCAGTTAATGCTCAAAAATATATTGCCAGATGATGTTAAAGTTTTGACTTTGGCAGAATTTGCGGAAATCGAAAAAGCTTATTGGGGAAATGCTACTCCGATCGGCTTTATTTTCGGATTCGGTACAATCATCGGATTCATTGTTGGTCTGATTATCGTTTACCAAATCCTTTACTCCGACGTTTCCGATCACTTGGCGGAATACGCGACTTTAAAAGCAATGGGATATAGCGATCGCTATTTAGTCGGAGTCTTGGTTCAAGAAGCTCTGCTATTAGCTGTATTGGGTTTTATGCCGGGAATTGTTTTAGCGAACGGGCTGTATTCCTTAGCACAATCTGCTACATTGCTGCCAATTGCGATGACAGCAAATCGAGCGGTTGTAGTGTTGAGTTTGACGATCGTGATGTGTACCGGTTCCGGCGCCCTCGCCCTCCGCAAACTCCAATCAGCAGACCCCGCAGACATCTTCTAATCTGCGTTCATCAGCGTCAATCTGCCTGCATCTGCGGTCAAAAAAAACCAAAAAAATTACCATGCAAACCCTAAATTCACCCGCAAACCCAACCACCGCAACCGCACCAGTAATTTCAGTCAAAAACCTCAACCATTACTTCGGTCAAGGCTCTCTCAAAAAACAAGCCTTATTCGACATAAATCTCGACATCACCCCCGGAGAAATAGTAATTATGACGGGGCCCTCGGGTTCAGGGAAAACGACTTTGTTGACGATGTTAGGCGGTCTACGTTCGGCTCAAGAAGGTAGTCTCAAAATTCTCGGGCAAGAAATACGCGGCGCTGGAAAAAATCAGTTAACCAAACTCAGAAAGCAAATTGGTTATATTTTTCAAGCACATAACTTGATGACATTTTTAACAGCTAAGCAAAACGTGCGAATGTCTTTGGAATTGCACAAAGAAATGCTAAATCAGAATATGGATGCTTTGTCAATAAAAATGTTAGAAGCTGTTGGTTTGGGAGAGAGGGCTAATTATTATCCCGAAAATTTGTCGGGAGGGCAAAAACAAAGGGTGGCGATCGCCCGCGCGTTAGTCAGCCACCCTAAAATAGTATTAGCGGACGAACCAACCGCCGCTTTAGACAAAAAATCCGGGCGAGATGTCGTAGAAATTATGCAGAAACTAGCAAAAGAACAAGGTTGCACGATTTTGCTAGTCACGCACGACAACCGCATTCTCGATATTGCCGATCGCATTATCTACATGGAAGACGGCCGTTTAGTCACAAATTTAGCCGATCAACCTTAATCACATCTTCACTTAGCGGGCCCTACAGCATCGATCGCAGCTTCGAGGGCGATCGATACATGAGTCCAATGAGTTCCCCCCTGACAAAAAGCCACATAGGGCTCGCGCAGAGGCCCGTCAGCGGAAAACTCGGAGGTACTCCCATCAATAAAAGTACCTCCAGCCATCACCAATTGACTCTCGTACCCCGGCATCGGCGCCGGCACCGGATCTAAATAGGAACCCACCGGAGAATTTTGCTGAACCGCCCTACAAAAAGCAATTAACTTATCAGCAGAACCGAATTCGATCGCCTGAATCACATCCCTGCGCCTCGCCAAAGGAATCGGATTCACCCGATAACCCAACTTATAAAAAACATAAGCCGTCAAATGATTGCCCTTCATCGCCTCCCCCACAAACCCAGGGGCCAAAAATAAACCCTGAAACAGCAAGCGATTCAAATCAAAAGTTGCGCCTCCGCTGCTGCCAATTCCCGGTGCCGTCAAGCGACAAGTTGCAGCCTCCACCAGAGCGGCCCTCCCGGCGATGTAACCTCCTGTGGGGACGATCGTACCCCCCGGATTTTTGATCAAAGAACCAGCCATCAGATCCGCACCCACAGCAGTAGGTTCGCAATCCTCAACAAACTCGCCGTAACAATTATCCACAAAGCAAATTGTGTTAGGATTCTGATGTTTGACTAGATCGATGATTTTTTTAATCTCTGAAATAGACAGACTCGATCGCCAAGAATAACCGCAAGAGCGCTGGATCAAAACCAGGCGAGTCTTTGCTGAAATAGTAGAGCTCAATGTCTGCCAATCCACAGAACCTTCGCGAGTTAGAGGCAACTCACGGTAAAGGATGCCAAACTCAATCAGTGAACCTTGACCTTGCCCCCGCAAGCCGATCACTTCTTCTAAAGTATCGTAGGGAGAACCAGCCACTGCCAACATTTCGTCACCAGGACGCAGGATGCCAAAAAGAGCACAGGCGATCGCGTGAGTACCCGAAACAAACTGTACCCGCACAGCCGCCGCCTCTGCCCCTACTACCGCGGCAAACACCGCGTCCAAAGTTTCCCGACCCAAATCGTCGTGGCCGTAACCCGTAACCCCTGCAAAATGCTGGACTCCAACCCGGTGGCTGCGAAAAGCTTTTAAGACTCGTTGAAGATTTTGCTTGACTGTCGCGTCAATACCAGAAAAAATCTGAAAGAGTGCCTGTTCTGCTTCCTGTAGCCGTGAAACGCTATTCATCTATAACCTCGCTCACCATTTGCGTGCGCGCCGTTGATTATCGCGTAAATACGGCCTCTAGTTTGTAAACATAATATATTCATGACGATTGCAACTTCCAAAAAAACTTCTCCTGATTGGCCTGTCATAGGCTTTATGGCCTTTCTGCACATCGGCGCTTTATTTGCTTTACTGCCGGGTAATTTTAGCTGGTCTGCTGTCGGCTTAGCAGTATTCCTGCACTGGGTAACAGGTGGTTTAGGGATTACTCTCGGATTTCACCGTCTCGTTACGCACCGCAGTTTTCAAACACCCAAATGGCTAGAGTATTTTCTAGTTATTTGTGGCACCCTGTCCTGTGAAGGCGGCCCGATCGACTGGGTAGGAATGCACCGATTACACCACATACATTCTGACACCGAAACAGACCCCCACGATTCAAATCAAGGCTTCTGGTGGAGCCACATGGGCTGGATGCTCTCGGATCTACCGATCAGAGTTGAAATCCCTCGCTTTACCAAAGACATCGGCGACGACCCAGTATACAAGTTTCTCCAAGCATATTTTATACCCATCCAAGTCGTGTTCGGCGTGTTGCTTTATTTATTAGGCGGCTGGTCTTTCGTGGTTTGGGGCGTATTTATGCGGATCGTGGTGGTGTTCCACTGCACTTGGCTGGTTAACAGCGCTACCCACAAATTTGGCTACCGCACCTACGAGTCGGGCGATGGCTCGACCAACTGCTGGTGGGTTGCTGTCCTCACCTACGGTGAAGGCTGGCACAACAACCACCACGCCTTTCAATACTCCGCTCGCCACGGTCTCCAATGGTGGGAAATCGACATCACTTGGATGACTATTCAACTGCTACAATCGCTGGGTTTGGCAACCAAAGTGAAATTAGCAGAAAAATAGTAACTTGATAATTGGTAATTGGTAATTGGTAATTGGGCATTGTTGACTGCTTTCCTGCCAACTGCCAACTGCCAACTGCCAACTGCCAACTGACTAATGAGCCAGTTTTGGCGATCGGGTCAGGTTGCGTTGAACACAGATTGAATCATCTGGCGCGATCGACCCAACCAACACCACAATCAGTTATAATAGAACTAGAAACAAAAAATTTTGTTTTGCAGCCAAAATTTTTAATTTCACAATTAAATCGTAAATCTTTTTCGATCCTCATCCAAAATCTAGGGGAGCATCTAATTTTTGAAAAAAGCATTTTTTATAAAGCGTGCTGTCGGGATTTCCCGACAGCACTATTAAATGCCAAACACAGATACTCCCAAATCTATCATTCATTCATTCTCGCTCAGTTTGGGCAAGCGTGCACCAAAACAGTTCGCGACTCAATCCAAACTCTTATACGTGAATTCCAGTCTGCATCTCATCAGAAATCAAAAAAAAGAATGACAATAGCAACACAAGAAAAACTCCAATACAATTGGAAACACGTTATTAGTTTAGCAGGACTGCATATCGGAGCTTTGTTCGCATTTTTACCGAGTAACTTCAACTGGACAGCAGTTGGTTTAACAGTATTCATGCACTGGATCACCGGCGGTTTAGGAATAACTCTCGGATGGCACCGCCTACTCACCCACCGCAGCTTTCAGACACCAAAATTCGTAGAATACTTTCTAGCATTTTGCGGAGCCCTGGCCTGTCAAGGAGGAATAATTGATTGGGTTGGGCTGCACCGCTTGCACCACACCCACTCCGACCAAAATGCGATCGACCCTCACAATGCCCAGAATGGTTTTTGGTGGAGTCACCTCGGCTGGATGCTTTATAAAGGCCCCGCCCACGCTGAAATTGCTCGCTGCACAAAAGACATTTCCAGCGATCCGTTTTACCAATTTTTGCAAAACTACTTTCTCCCCATACAAATCGTCTTTGGCGTGTTGCTTTACTTCGCCACAGGCTGGCCCTTTGTAGTTTGGGTGATTTTTGTCCGCTTAATTTTGGTGTATCACTGCACTTGGTTTGTAAACAGTGCAACTCACAAGTTTGGCTACCGCACCTACGAAACTAAAGATAGTTCTACTAATTGTTGGTGGGTTGCGGTTTTGACTTACGGCGAAGGCTGGCACAACAATCACCACGCTTTTCAATACTCTGCCCGTCACGGTATGAAATGGTGGGAAATTGACTTTACTTGGATGACAATTCAAGTCTTGGAAGCGCTAGGTTTAGCTAGTAAGGTTAAATTACCAGCAAAATAGTAATTCAGTCCTAGAGGCAGAACCTCTTTAGGGTGTGCCGAACCGCCCACCTTACCGCTTCAGAAACCGGGTTTCTTTAAGAAACCCGGTTTTTTTGTGACTAACAACCAGTTATAGCCTTTTTCAGAAAGATGAGGTACTATGCGGCATAGGGCATAGGGCATACCTCACCACGCTTGATAACCGCTATATAATACCAAATCCGGGTAACATACCCCCTTGATGATTCGGCGGTTGAAACCGCTACTACACAAACGATGTCGGCCTACGCCGACTGGTTCGTAAAAAGTATCCAAAACCCGGATTTTGTATTATAACCAATGACTAATGACTACTGACTACTGACTAATGACTACTGCCAACTGCCAACTGCCAACTACCAACTGACTAATGAGACCGTTTTTGGTCGCTGCGGCCGCGCAAATATTCTGCTAAAAATGCCAATCCTCCCGAACCTACTATTAACAGCACGCTGAGAGCATTAATATCAGGTTTCACTCCAGTCCGAATCCGGCTAAAAATTTCCATCGGCAGAGTTGTAGTCCCGCTACCTGCGGTGAAACTCGCAATCAAAAAGTCGTCCATGCTGAGGACAAAAGACAGCAGACAACCAGAAACTATGCCGGGTATTAATTGAGGGAGCAAAACCTGAATAAAAGCCTCAACAGGTGTTGCACCCAAATCTAAGGCAGCTTCTTCTAAATAGGGGTTTAAATCCGCCAATCTAGTAGAAACAGCTAGAGCGATGTAAGCCAGACAAAACACAACGTGGGCGGCGACAATTGTCCACAAACTCAGAGGAATAGCGAGGGCTGCTAAAAATACCAGAGTAGCAACCGCGCTGGCAATATCTGGAATAATAATCGGCAAGTAGGAAACTCCCTGATATAAACTTTTCCCCGGAAAGCGGTAGCGGGCTAAACCAACGGCCATTAAAGTTCCGAGTACAGCCGAGATTGCAACTGCACAAACAGCGACTGTTAAACTATTTCTGAGGGCAATTAATATCCGCGTATCGCTAAATAATTGAACGTACCAATTTAAGGTAAATCCTTCCCAGCCGGCGCTAAAACGCGATTTGTTAAAGCTGTAAAATGTGAGTACCAATATGGGCAGGTACATATAAAAAAACATCGAGATGGCAAATATGACTTGCCAAGAAATTTTAATTTTAGGTTTTAAGTACATATCGGGTGGTATTTCCTCCTGTGGATTTTTGGTGGGATTTTCCATGTCTCGTTAATCGCGAATTGGTAATTTGGGAATGGGGAATGGGGAATTGGGAATGGGGAATGGGGAATGGGGAATTGGGAATTGGGAATGGGGAATGGGGAATTGGGAATTGGGAATGGGGAATGGGGAATGGGGAATGGGGAATGGGGAATGGGGAATGGGGAATGGGGAATGGGGAATGGGGAATG
>NZ_JAUBTN010000112.1:0-3998 GCF_036705055.1 Microcoleus sp. CZ3-B2
GAGCGTTGCTTGTCCGGCAAGACTGGATGAGTACGGGGAGCTTGTCAGCATCCTTGCGATGTATCGGGCCGTGAAACTAAAGCTGAGATTCTTTCTAGATTCTCGGAATTGCGGTGGAGCTCAGATACAAGCCCACACCATAGAGGTACTCCGCTTGGTGATGGGTAGTTGACCAATCATTAGTGTAATTGATTTAACGAAATTAACCGATATTTGTGACTTCTGTATCGTGCATCAAGGGAATTAGCAATCAACATTCTCCTGAGACTTCTCCAATACTTCTTGTTGTTCTGGCATTTTCTCTGCTGTTTACAGGCTTTTTAAGAAAAGTATTTTACAATAAGTCGGGACTGTTTTTAATCACCAACTGTATAATCATAGTTAGTTTATTTAAGATTTTGTATTTCAATACGGTTCACTTAAGATTGTCCGAAAATAGGAACGAAGCAAACAAGAATATTTATTGTTCATAATCTTTTACCGCCTGCATCGTCCTAAATAAACCGTATTGCTCTATAATCAACACTACTGCTGCGATCGTGATATCTACTAACTGTAGCACTCTTTTATGAAAGTGGTATAATAGTTTTGCGATCGCTAGCGCGTGCAGTATCAAATACCAAGTCCGATTTTTTTTTGAGGGCGTTGCTAAACTTGAATATGAATTCAGATTGTTCGCTAAGCTGTTGCTCATATAGATTGTGTATGGCGATTGAGGGTCCGATGGGGATCAGGGGAGAGGGGGAGAGAATTTGACGTTTTTTGATTGTCATCAAAATATACAATGTTTATTTGCACAACAGCTTATCAACCGAAGAGGATTTGCCGGCTTCATAGTCATAAACCATAAACCTAGTTAAATCATAAATTTCTAGTTGAGAATAGTCAATATTTCACAATAACCCGGTTTCTTTATTGTGAGTAAATCCTGCCTAAGAAAGCCGATTTGACTCAGTTTGATTGGCCAGCAATTGGGATGTTAATTCCCGTCTTGCCTTCAGCCACCGTCTCCGTTTCCAATTCACCAAACCAGTGATTAATAAAAACACTGGGTACTAAGCCGATGAATACATAGAGACTGCGACTGTAAATTCCGCCAAAAATACCGAAATGAATAGTGCCGATCGCGATCGTAAACTTTAACATAGGTGGCGGTTCTACAACGCGATTGACTGTCAACACTTCCCCACTATATCGGTTCAGTTCTACATTACTCAGAGCAAATCGAATCGACTCGTGAGGAAGTTGCTTGCTAACTGTAATTTTTTCTGGTTCATGTTCGTCAAAAACTACATAAGTCGTTTTTCCATCCGGCATGGCTGCATCAGCTTTGCGTAACAGTTGACTTAAAGCTATGGGTTGTTTTGCAGGGGGCAAAACTTTGGCAAATTGCGGAGGTTGATTGAATGAAAATTGCAGAACTAAAAATGACAATATCGCACCTGTAACAGCCAGAATTAGTAAAAATGTACTTGATAAAATGCCTCCGACTTGATGGATATCGTATCTTAATAATGGTAGCGGTGCAGTCGTGCGAACTGTAAAGCCTGTTTTCAATAAATTTGAGTAACACCTCAAAAAAAGCTTTTGAAGAAACGATCGCAGTTACCGGCCGCGCGATCGCCGATTTCAAGATTTCAGGGTTGCAATGAGTGCAACAAGTAGAATGGCTCAACCTTTGAAGGATTTTTGAGAAATCTCCCGTAAAACAGTTCGACAGCTTTAGACTTCCTGCGCTACAGGTGCCAGCACCATCCTCATCAATTAGCTTTTACCTTTCTGCAAGACGGAGAAACAGAAAGGTATATTTTATTGAAAAAACACGGTTTCTAAGCACCACTGCGTCAATCCTACGATCTTTAGTACATCTGCATCGGGAAATTGCAGTTTAAGGGTATGAGAAAATTCTCAAGTAGGAATTATACTAACTTTTTACTTGATGGTAGCAATCCCTAACTTAGCTCCCTTAATTCGGCGCAATCGATCCATAACTTCCACAACATTTCCGTGATTGACACCTTTATCCGCGTTCAAAATAATTAAAGAAGTCTGATTAGAACCCATCACCTCGCGCACCGCACCCTCAATCTGGTCTAAGTTGACTGGCTTTTTATCAACCATTAATTTTCCCGATTCATCAATGGTGATGGTAATTTTAGAAGGTGCTTCCTGACTTTGAGAGGTTGTCGCTTTTGGTAAATTTACCGGCAAACCCTCAGATTTGGATAAAGACAGAGAAGAAATGATTAAAAACGTCAATATAGCGAATACCACATCAATCATTGGCACGATATTGATCTGAGCAATGTTATCGGGTTCATCGGGTAGACGCATAGTTAGATTCTCTCGGTAGTTTTTCGTAGCGGTGACGGTACAATAATTCTAGCTGCCCTCCAGCTTCCTGAATAAAAGCAATTTGTTGTAAGTAAAACCCGCGAAACATATTGGCAAATAACAGCGTAAAAATTGCCACCACTAACCCCGTTGCCGTAGATACCAGAGCTTCGCTAATCCCACCGGTAACGCCTGCTGCATTGCTGCTGCCGGCTTCTCCCAGTTTGAGCGAGCCAAAAGTAGTAATTAATCCCAAAACAGTGCCGAGCAACCCAAATAGTGGGGAAAGGCTGATAATGGTATCAAATATTGTATTAAATCGCTTCAGAATAGGGATTTCTGCCTGAGCGCCACTTTCTAGGGCTAAACGAAATTCTTCGATGTTGGGCGAGTCTAATTCTAAAGCTTCTAAAAAAATCCGAGCCAAAGGCAAATCGGCGTTTACTTGTAATTTTTTGATGGCGGAATTGGGGTTTTCGCGGTAGAGATTTAGAACTTCTCGCACGACTCGCCGCTGCCGCCGATTTACCCGAAACCAAAAGGCAAGACGCTCTATAATCAACGCTACTGCTGCGATTGACGAGGCAAACAGGGGCCAAGCAACAATGCCTGCAGCGCGAAAAATGTAAATCAAAGTATCCATTAGAAAGTATCCATTAGTTTGTACTCTCGCGAGATCCGTCGATCGCAGGGGGCCTAATGCTGCAACCCCCTGCGACAGAAGGCTGGTAGATGTTTCTGTGTCAAGTTGGCACAAGTGATTCAGACGGAGAATTGTTTCACTCCTTGGCGCGATCGCACAAATGCACTACCTGTATGTGAGTATCTTTGCCTGTAGTCTAAATGCTCCTACTGTTATCCCTATCGATTTATATGTCAGTGCTTTCTTGCTAAAATTTGCATTAGGAGTTGACACTAGCAGTCAATACTTAAAAAGATTCTCAACTAGAATTTCACGATTATTCGGGAATGTCAAGCGATCGTACCGGAGACAATATACAGATTAATTATATTACAAGTGTATATTTATAAATAATAGTTATAAATTAAAGGGCTTGAGAATACTGATTTTTTTTGGTAGAGTATGGTTTAGAGTATTGCAGTTAAAGAATTTGGGAATTTTATCTGCCCGAATTCGACCGCAGACAGCGCCCGCGTGAGTAACACAGACAGCAAAACAGAATGCTAGGTGATAGGATAAACTCGCTATATAAAAAATAAATAAATGAGAATAATTACAATCTAACTAATGAAGGAGATTCATCAGAAATGAGTTTTTCAAACGTTTCGGCGACGCAAAGACAACAAGAAGAAGAGGCTCTCAAAAAAATTCTGGCGATCGGCCTGCTAGCCTCAACCATACTGCACGCTGTTGTACTGCCCTTGAGCCTCAAATTGGTCAAACCGGCTGAGTTTGCAGACGATGCCATTGAAATTGTCATGCTGGATGAACCGAAAGTAGAGGAAATCAAGCCAGAGCCAGCTATTCCAGAAAAGGTATCTCCCCCGCCGGAGACATTCAAACCAGAACCGCCACCAGAGCCAACTCCCCCAGAAGAGCCACCCGTAGCAGTCACGCCACCGCCGATTCCAGAGGAAGCCCCGGTAGCAGTCACGCCACCGCCAATTCCAGAGGAAGCCCCGGTAGCAGTCACGCCACCGCC
>NZ_JAUBTN010000112.1:4098-8578 GCF_036705055.1 Microcoleus sp. CZ3-B2
ATTCCAGAGGAAGCCCCGGTAGCAGTCACGCCACCGCCAATTCCAGAGGAAGCCCCGGTAGCAGTCACGCCACCGCCGATTCCAGAAGAGCCTTCTGCGATCGCACCTAAACAGGATTTGACTCCCCCAGAAACTCCTCCAAGCCCGATCGCCAACGAACCCAAAACCCCATCGCCCGATCCTCCCAAAAATGATAGCCCCATCGCCAGTGAGGAACCTCCTAAAAGCGAACCACCCGTTACCCAGTCTCGCCCCAAGAGCGCTGAGAGTTCCCCAGATTTTACTGCAGATGCTGGAAATCCCAAGTCATCGAATAGTCCTGAAAACAATAACTCGCCCTCGCCATCCTCAGAGGCATTAAATCCTGCTTCTGCCCCCATAGCCCGAGATCCCGCAGCCGGCCCGCCAGTCACAGCTACCAGGCCAGGAGGCGGCAGCAATTCGGCAAGTGCGATCGCCGATGTCACAAACCCAGCAGGAAATGCCGCCCCGAGTGAAAGCGAAATATCTTCCTCAGAAGAGCCATTTGCGGGCGGTTCTGGCCCCATAGCCCGAGATCCCGCAGCCGGCCCACCAGTCACAACTACCAGGCCAGGAGGCAGCCGCAATTCGGGAAGTGCGATCGCTGATGCCACAAACCCCTCCTCTGCCCCCGGAGGCGGAAACCCCCAGAGTGAAAGCGGAAGCTCTTCCTCAGAGCCATTTGCGGCCGGTTCTGGATCCATAGCCCGAGATCCCGCAGCCGGCCCGCCTGTCACAGCTACCAGGCCTGGAAGCGGCCGCAATTCGGGAAGTGCGATCGCTGATGTCACAAACCCAGGAGGAAGTCCCTCGAACTCAACATCCGGTGGTAGTGGAACTGGTGGGGGGGGTTCTTCAGAACCCTTTGGCAGTGGTTCGGGCTCAGTGCCAAAACCGAAAAACTCTGGTGGAGGGGGGAGTGCTTCCCCTGCTTCGGGCCCGCCTCCGGGCACTTGCATTAGCTGCGGTAAACCTGAATATCCCAGTGCCGCCAGAAAAGAAGGGCGGCAGGGTCAAGTGAAAGTCAAGTTTGATATTGACCCCAACGGTAAGGCATTCAACATCGCGATCGAGACTTCTAGCAAATACGACGACTTCGATCGCGCAGCGATTAAAACAGTAGAAAAATGGAAATTTGCCTCATCAGACAGCGGTATTCAAGGAAAAACAGCATCTATTACCTTCCGGCTCAATGAGTAGGTATTTTCTGGAAACCTAGCAATTTGGCTGGGAATTCAATAGCACCAAGAAAGCAACTGCAAAGCTAAAAATTGAATTTTGTGTAAGTTATGAATTTTGGAATGTCGCCAGCAACATTAAGTAAACTTCAGCGATTTGGATTCGCTCTATTACTTGGCTCCAACTTGGGAATGGCTGAGTTATTCGCAAACCCTCACAGCGCAATGGCAGGAGTGATTACTTTACCCGATGGCGGACGTTGTGAGGGAGAATTGAGCGAGGGAAAACTCAGCGGGCCCGGTCTCTGCGAATATGCCAATGGCGATCGCTACGAAGGCCAATTTCTCAACGGCAAACCTCACGGTAAGGGCACTTACACATTTAAAGAAGAAGGTCGATACCAAGGAGAATTTGCGGATGGGGAATTCAACGGTCAAGGTGTCCGCGAATTTGCTAACGGCAACCGCTACGAAGGAACTTTTAAAGACGGTGAATTCGACGGTACTGGTATTTTTACTTCAGCTAACGGCCTTCGTTACGAAGGCACTTTTGCCAACGGTTCTCCCAGCGGCCGAGGGGCTTTTACTTTCAGTAACGGCAATCGTTGCGAAGGAGATATTAAGGAAGGAAAAATTCAAGGCAAAGGTGTTTGTCAATATGCTAATAAAAACCGCTACGAAGGAGATTTGCGAAATAACCTACCTCACGGACAGGGAATTTATATTTTTGCGGTCGGAGGCCGTTATGAGGGGCAATTTAGTGAAGGCCAATTTCACGGCAAAGGGGTTCGCGAATATCCGAACGGCGATCGCTATGAAGGAGAGTTTGTCAAGGGCAACGCTCAGGGTCAGGGATTGTTGACTTTTAAAGCAGGGGGACGTTATCAAGGGCCGTTTGACAAGGGAGAATTTAGTGGTGAAGGTGTCCGTGAATTTGCTAATGGCAATAGCTATAAAGGGCTCTTCCGTACTTAACTTATTGTGCTAATTTTTTAGGAAAATGCCAAAAAAGTAATGCCCGTATTTCAAAATCTCTCAAATTTCTCGCATCCCAAACCACACCTTTTTAATAGCTTTAATTTAGTATTAATTCCCTCTACTATCCCATTTGTTGTTCTTGATTCAAAATAGCCTACAATCTCTCCCAAGCATCTTTTGATTGTTTCTATAGCCTTTATCAGAAAGATGAGGTACAATAACAGCAGTGTGTAAACCAGTTAAAAATATTGGACGATGTAACTTGACCGAACGCAAACTTAGAGTGCTTTTGCTAATTCTTGATAATTAGTAGTTTTGATAGAACGAAGAATAATTTTAAGTTTTTACCAGAGATTTTTAATTGGTGAAAAATCTGGTGAATAAGGTGATAAGTATATTAATATTGCCCCTTTTTTTCGATCGTTTTTTTCACTTCTTCTCCCAAGTGAATGGGACAATTATCCATGACTACACAAGCACCTTTCCATAGTTTTGGCACAATTTTTCTGATAATAAAAGCTTCAAATGTAATTGCATCAGTTGGGCCTATTAGATTAACCGATGTCAAAATTTCCTTGACTGACATTGCTCCAATTATTGAGACATTTTTGCCACGTTTAGTTGGTTTTGATCCCGGGCTCTTTGACCTTTCAAAGCTCTAGCATATAACCTAACCATTGCTAAATTAACTCCCGATTAGTCAATGAATATTAAGTATTTCAAACTAATCTCTTTTATGGTAGTCTTTTTTTGTAAAGGACAGAGGAAAACAATCTCTCTTATTATCCAATCCCCATTTTTTTTCTGATTTGTTGGTTGTATTCGTGGATGAAGTTCCAAATTGCCCCAATATGATTCTCTAGCTTCTTTGAGAATGATAATGTCTTTCTCACTAACCTTGATATTCTCTGTCTTAACCCTGATTGACTGACAAAAGTTTAATTAGCCCAAACTACAGTGGTAGCTTGAAACTCAATTCGGTAAGTTCTTTGCTGATGTTGTAAACGAGAAGCCTTGACTGGTTCGGGGTCAATATTAGTAGAAAAAGAGATAACAGAAATTAAATTCCAGCCCTTGTTCAGAGCTTGTTTGACCCAACTCCAGCCAATTTTCAAGTAGCTAGCACCCCGATACCAATGTGGATCTACACAGCGACGCTGACCTAAAATGACAACTTCAACACCTTGAGCAGTCAAGAACAAAGTAGTCATCGCTAACACCAAGCACAGTCGAGAAAGAGCTGGAGCGGAACGGAGTTTAGAGTCTTCGAGATTGAATCCAGAGGATTTATCATCCAGAAAATTTTCCTCAATGGTAAAGCGTTGGCCATATTCCCGAAAAGTTTGGAGATTAGTAGGTGAGCGTACTAATAATGTACCAGTGTTCACCATTCGTAGATTCCCACGCAATTGCTAGATGGACATCTGTGAGCGAGTTACATTTGTGAATTTGAACGTTGTGGATCAGTTTTGCCTCGCCGATGGCTACCGGAAATTGACTCACTCGCTGCCACCCCTGCCGTGGATGACGCAGCCAAAAATTGCCTTTAATCCGGATTCGACAGTGCCAGCCTAATTTTCTGACATAACGGACTAATTCGGCATTGGCAAACCCCCTGTCAGCCAAGAGAATGACTTTGACATCGACTGGTAGGAGCCTAGAGACACGCTTGAGGAGGTCCTGATAAGTATCGATTTTGACACTACTACTTTTGTGTTTGAGTACTCGCCAGCCCACCGGAATCGCTCTGCCCAAATGTACAACACAGATCCGAATTATGCAATATTTATCCCATAACATACTGGTATCAAAACTCAGATAAATTTCTGAGTCTTTCCAGTTGGCAAAGGAGGCCTTCACTACAGGACTATAAAGTTTTGCTGGGTTGATGCGAGGATTATTTACCCATCGAGACAATCTTAGTTGTGTGCTTTGGGCTATTTGTGCTTTGGTGCAAACATGGTCGATCCATTTGGTTAGATTTACCTTGCCTTCTACAATCAAACCAACCATCATCCAACACATCACTCCTAGATGTCTTAAATCTGACCACTGACTGTATTGACCTGCGAATTTCATTAGTTTATGATGAAGATGAGAGGGGCGATCGATCATTTCGATTCATACTGGTTTTTTGGTTAAAAACAGTTTATCCCTCTTTTTCTCTTTAATCCAGTCTGGGTCAGCTTTTATCCCGATCTTGACTGACTTTTGTCAGTCAACCAGGTCAGAGCATTAAGGTTATGGAGCTCAGTTACTAAAGAAATGTTGTTAATGTGGGATAGAGGTTTACATTCATATGC
>NZ_JAUBTN010000113.1:0-8234 GCF_036705055.1 Microcoleus sp. CZ3-B2
TAGTCATTAGTCATTAGTCATTAGTCATTAGTCATTAGTCATTAGTCATTAGTCATTAGTCATTAGTCATTAGTGCTGTCCCCCCGAGCTTTCCGTCCAATGTCATCAGGAAGAAGGAAGAAGAAAGAAGGAAGAAGGAAGAAAACTTATCAAACTTTTCTCTTTCTTCTAAACTCCCGAACCCTCGTTCCCAGGCTCTGCTTGGTAACGCATATCTAGAGGCTCTGCCTCGCATTTCTCTCCCAGGTTTCCGGCGAGGCAGAGCCTCGTGACACGCATTCCTAGGCAGAGCCTAGGAACGAGAAGAATGAGAACAAAAAACTGTAAACTGCATTGAGGCAAAGGAAAAAAAGAGATGATTGTTGAAAATAGTCAAGTAATTCTATCCGTCCGCGATTTAACTGCGAATGTGGATGATACCCAAATTCTTAAGGGTTTGAATCTGGAAATTAAATCGGGTGAAATTCACGCGATTATGGGTACAAACGGTTCTGGAAAAAGCACTTTGTCCAAAATATTAGCCGGCCATCCTGCTTATACGGTGACGGGTGGAGAAGTTACTTTTATGGGACAAAATCTCCTGGAATTACCGCCGGAAGAACGTTCTTTGGCGGGTATATTTTTGGCTTTCCAATATCCTTTGGAAATTCCCGGCGTTAGTAATGTGGATTTCTTGCGCGTGGCTTACAATTCTCACCGCAAACATCGGGGATTGGAAGAGTTGGATGCTTTTGATTTCCAAGATTTAATCGAGGATAAGCTGGATGTTGTAAAGATGAATCCGGCTTTCTTGAGCCGCAGCGTCAATGAGGGTTTTTCTGGGGGCGAAAAAAAGCGCAACGAGATTTTGCAAATGGCGCTGTTGGAACCGAAGTTAGCTATTTTGGATGAGACTGATTCTGGTTTGGATATCGATGCTCTCAAGATAGTCGCCGGCGGTGTGAATCAGTTGTCAACTGCTGAAAATTCGATGTTGGTGATTACTCACTATCAGCGGTTGCTCAATTACATTATTCCTGATTTTATTCATGTCATGGAAGCGGGCAGAATTATCTTAACTGGCCCGAAAGAGTTGGCGCTGGAATTGGAAGAGCGCGGTTATGATTGGGTTGTGGAAGAGGAAGCAGCAGGAGTTGGGGCGCGATGATAAATACGCAAGTTGCTACTAAGGAAATGTTTTTGGCTGATTTGGTTAATCAGTGCAGCAAGTTGGAGGTTGCTAATAGCAAAGGTTCGGCTTACGGGTTGCAGGATTTGCGGGATGCGGCGACTGAATACGTGCTTGCTGCAAGTTTTCCGACGGTGAGGGATGAGGAGTGGCGCTTTACTGATTTGTCGTCGATGTTGCAGGTTCCTTTTCATGTACCGCAAAGCTATCAGTCAACGGTTAAGCTGGCTGATATTGTTATGCCTGTGAAGAATCGGGATGATTTACCGTTAAGATTGGTATTTGTTAACGGTTTTTATGCGCCGGATTTGTCAACGGTGGAGTCGGCGGTTTTGCCGAATTTGCCGGACTTTTATGCAGGTAATTTATCTAATGTACCCGAAAAATATCGATCGCGCATTACCGATGTTTTGAGCAAGCACAGCCAACAAACGGAAGTGTTTACAGCCCTGAATACTGCGGGTTTGGCGGATTCTGCGGTGGTGTTCGTGCCGGCCAATATGTCCGTGGAGCTGCCGATTCACTTGCTGTTCCTGAGCGCACCCGGTGCATCTGCGACGATGTGTCAGCCGCACTGCTTAGTCATAGCTGAGGCTGGCAGCAAAGTTACGCTGATTGAGGATTACACCACAATCGGTAATTTACCCGCTTTTACGAATGCTGTAACGGATGTTGTTGTAGGTGAAAATGCCACGGTGAACCATGTTCGGCTTCAGCGGGAAACTTTGAATGTGGTTCATATTGGCAAAAGTGCGATCGAGCAATCGCGCAACAGCAGCTATACTTGTCATGCTATCAGCTTGGGCGGCAAAATATCGCGCCACAATTTAGAAGTGTTGCAAGGCGGCGAAGGCACGGAAACAATTCTCAACGGTTTAACCGTAGCCTTTGGCGAACAGTTAGCAGACACTCACAGTCTAATTGATTTCAATCACCCCCACGGCACAAGTAAGCAATTGCACAAGTGCATTGTTGGTAACAAAGCTCGCGCAGTATTTAACGGCAAAGTTTTCGTTCGCAAAGCCGCACAATTGACAGATGCCGGACAGTTGAGCCGGAATTTGCTGCTTTCGCCGAGGGCGCGCATCGATACCAAACCGCAGTTAGAAATTGTGGCGGATAACGTTAAATGTTCCCACGGTGCAACTGTCAGCCAATTAGAAGATGATGAGCTTTTCTACTTGCAAAGTCGCGGTTTGGATTTGGAAAGAAGTCGCTATTTGTTGATTGATGCTTTTGCGGCGGAAATTCTCAATATGTTGCCGATTATTGGGGTGGCGAAAATGCTTTCTACTTGTGTGGCTGTGCAAGAATAACTGATAGAGACAGATTAGGACACAGCAGTGCTGTGTCCCTACCACATATTGCACCATTTTTAACAGCTTGTAGGGGGGGTTCACGAATAATAATTGCCTAAAATCAACAATCTCGTAAACCCGCCCCCACCCAACGACAAATCACTAACTTCAAAAAATATGACACTTATTCAAGAAAAAACCTTAGCCTCAAAAGTTCGTGGCGACTTCCCGATTTTGAATGAAAAAGTCCACGGGAAACCGCTAGTTTATTTAGACAATGCAGCTACTTCCCAAAAACCTCTGGCTGTACTCAATGCTTGGCGCGATTACTACGAACAATACAATGCTAACGTGCACCGCGGCGCTCACTCTCTCAGTGCTAAAGCGACTGATGCTTACGAAGGTGCGAGAGATAAAGTTGCAGCGTTTATCAATGCGGCTTCGCGACAAGAAATTGTTTACACTCGCAACGCCACCGAAGCGATTAATTTGGTTGCTTATTCTTGGGGTTTAAACAATCTGCAAGCCGGAGATGAAATTATCCTGTCGGTGATGGAACACCACAGCAATCTGGTGCCTTGGCAAATGATTGCTCAAAAAACTGGCGCGGTGCTGAAGTTTGTTGAGTTGACGGAGACTCAAGAGTTTGATTTAGCACAGTTTAAAACGCTGATTTCAAATAAAACTAAGTTGGTTTCAATCGTTCACGTTTCCAATACTTTGGGCTGCATCAATCCGGTTAAAGAAATCTGCGAAATTGCCCACAGTTTCGGCGCAAAAGTTTTAATAGATGCTTGCCAAAGCGTGCCGCACATGGTAGTAGATGTGCAAGCAATGGATTGCGATTGGCTGGTGGCTTCGGGTCATAAAATGTGCGCTCCGACTGGTATCGGTTTTCTGTACGGGAAACTGGATTTGCTTAGAGAAATGCCTCCGTTTTTTGGCGGTGGCGAGATGATTGCTGATGTGTTTCTCGAATATTCTACCTATGCTGATTTGCCGCACAAGTTTGAGGCGGGGACTCCGGCAATTGGGGAGGCGATCGCCCTTGGTGCCGCAATCGATTATCTTAATAACATTGGCATGGATAAGATTCATGCCTGCGAAGCCGAATTGACGGCTTATCTGTTCCAACAATTGCGCCAAATTCCACAGATTAAAATTTACGGGCCGCAACCGGACAGCAACGGCGAAGGTAGGGCAGCTTTGGCGGCATTTACTGCGGGAGAAATTCACCCTCAAGACTTGTCTACCATGTTGGATCAGGAGGGGGTCGCGATTCGTTCGGGGCATCACTGCACGCAAGCTTTGCACCGCTATTTGAACATTTCATCTACTGCACGGGTGAGTTTGTATTTTTACAATACTCGCGAGGAGATTGATGTGTTTGTGAAGGCGTTGAAAGAGACGATCGACTTTTTCAGTTAGATGATGGGGTAAGTTGGTTGGTGATGGTTCGCTGGTATAAATTTAGAAGCGATCGCCCTTTTTTTACCGCAGATGAAGACAGATGAACACGGATGAACGCGGATGAAGAAGAGAGCGATCGCACCCCCAAATCCCAAAACCAGAACGGAAGCTGGTAAAATAGGGGCAGTCAACCCAAAGGGAAAGGCAAAAATATAAAGTGTGTTTGATGAACTAGCTGCATACAGACAAAGCCTCGGTTTATCACTGGCTGGCAGCGAAACCGATAAATCAACCATAGCTAAACGAGAAATAGCAGGTCAAAGTTTTTTTGGCATCAACTCTGGCAGCAACCCCTATCGCCGCCAAATAACTTTTAATGTCAATCCTATCACCAAAACCCACGCTGAAGCCGATGCTTTTCAACAAGCAGCCGATGCGGGCCTTAGAGGAGGTAAAGCACGTTTGATTTGCGATCGCGAACTTTGTGCGGCTTGCGGCTTAAGAGGTGGAGTAAACTCTATGGCTTGGCAGTTAAATATAGCAGAATTAGAAATTATTACTCCCAGTGGAAGTAAGACAATAACAGTTCAACCGCCAAATAGAAGGAGATAATAATGTTTGTATCAAACCTATCAGCAGAAAATTGGGTTGGCAACCAAGATGAAGGCGATCTAATAGAAAATCCCACTTGGAGTCAAATAGAGCAAGCCATCCGCGAGTTAAATGGGAAAACTAAAACTTTAGTTACCTTGGCTGCAGATGACGAGTGTTATATGAGCATTGGCGGCGGCGAATTAGGAAAATATATTATCAACATAACTTTTGACAATGTTAGCTTCCATAATTTAGTAGATCCATCAAAACCAGATGCAATAGAAAAGCTAGTTATCGGCGGACAAGAAGGTAATTATTCCGCCAGGATGTGTGTAAATTTAGAGACGGCACTGTTGGCAGCTCAAACATTTACTGTATCACGACAACTTCAAATATCGCTGTCTTGGGAAGAAGAGAAAGAATTAGCGGTGTCATCAAATAAGATTTAACACAACTTAAGTGAAGTGCGATCGCCCTTTATGACTATCCGCGTTCATCTGCGTGCTTCTGCGGTTGAATCACCTCTTAATTTAGCTTTTAAGAGCGAGTTTTAGGACGCAAAAATAATTCAGAAAACTTGATTTTGGGATGGCCTAACCGCTTTCTCAACCCTTCCATATAAATGTAAAATACTGGAGTCAAATACAGGGTTAAAATTTGCGAAAATAGCAATCCGCCGACGATCGCAATTCCCAACGGGCGGCGCGATTCCGAACCGCTACCCACGCCCAGGGCGATCGGCAAAGTGCCAATTAATGCCGCCATTGTCGTCATCATAATCGGACGGAAGCGCACGACACAAGCTTCGTAAATGGCATCAAAGGCGCTGTGGCTGCTGTCTTGTCGCTGTTTCTCGATCGCAAAATCCACCAGCATAATCCCATTTTTCTTGACAATTCCCACCAGCAAAATAATCCCGATAAACGAATACAGATTCAATTCCACCCCAAAAATCACCAGAGTTAACAGCGCACCAAATCCGGCTGATGGTAAACCTGACAAAATTGTCAGCGGGTGAATAAAATCCTCGTATAAAATGCCGAGAATTAGATAAATTACTAAAATTGAAACCACTAACAACCAACCTAAATCGTTAAATGATTGGTTGAATACCTGGGCTGAACCTTGAAAACTTGTTGTTACTGACGGCGGCAAAACTTCCTGGGCAACTTTCTCAATGGCGGCGGTTGCTTGACTCAGCGATGTGCCTGGAAGCGTATCAAAAGAGATTGTAGCAGAAGGCAATCCGCTTAGGTGATTGACTGTGAGCGGGCCGACTGTTTGGGTGATATTTGCGATCGCACTTAACGAGATCATTTGTCCGGTATTCGATCGCACGTACAGCATCGACAAAGCACTCGGATCGCGCTGAAACTCAGGCTTTAATTCCAACACAACCGTAAATTGATTGTTGGGAGTATAAATCGTCGAAACCTGTCCTGAAGCGTAAGCAGCGCTGAGGGTTTTCTGCACTTGTTGCGGGCTAACACCGACAATTGCTGCTTTAGCGCGATCGACTTTAACCTCAAGCTGAGGCGTGCTCAATTGTAAATCGCTATCGACACCGCGCAATCCCGGCAGCGTTTTAACTTTAGCTAACAATGCCGGCACCGCTTGACGCAGCGCTTGCAAATCTAAACTTTGCACCGTAAACTGATATTGCGAATTCGTTTGTTGACCGCCAATCGGAATTGCGGCCGGAGAACGCAAAAAAGCTTGAATGCCAGGAATTCCGCGCAATTTCGGAGTTAGTTTTTGGATAATTTCATCCGCACTGAGGCGGCGTTGCGAGATCGGTTTGAGCCTAATTGTAATCCGTCCGTTATTCGCCGATGCGTTCGGGCCACTCGCACCTACAGTTGAATTCAACGCTGCAATATTTGGATCTTTCCGAAGGATATCAACAATTTGCTGTTGGTGAATCATCATATCATCAAACGAAATATCTTGCGCTCCTTTCGTGTTAGCCATCAATTGTCCGGTGTCTTCAGTCGGAATAAAACCTTTCGGAACTAAAACAAACAAATAAGCCGTAAATACCAGGAGAACAACCGAAACAATCAGCGTTAAAAAACGGTATTTCAAAACAGGTTTAAGCGTCCATTCATATCCTTGCAAAAGTAGTTCAAATCCCCGCTCCCAGAAGCGGTAGAAGCGGTTGGTTTTTTGGTGGTGGGACGGGGATTTGAGAAATCGACTGCACAACATCGGTGTCAGGCTCAGAGATACAAAGCCCGACACCAAAATTGCTACAGCAATAGTTACAGCAAATTCGTGAAACAATCTACCGATTAATCCACTCATAAACATCAGAGGAATAAACACTGCTACCAATGAAAGCGTCATCGAAAGAATGGTAAAACCAATTTCTTTCGAGCCTTTCAATGCTGCTTCTAGGGGCGCTTCTCCCATTTCTTGGTGGCGGACAATATTTTCCAAAACTACGATCGCATCATCCACCACAAACCCCACTGAAAGCGTCAGCGCCATCAGAGACAAGTTATCTAACGAGTATCCCAACTGATACATCACAGCAAAGGTGCCAATAATCGCCACCGGCAAAGCTAAACTCGGAATTAGCGTCGCTGTGATGTTCCGTAAAAAGATAAAAATTACTAAGACAACCAGACACACCGACAACACTAAGGAGAACTTCACATCGTCTACAGAAGCCCGAATAGATTGAGAGCGATCGTACATAATTCCCATTTCGATCGATTGGGGAATTTGTTGTTTTAGTGAAGGTAACATTCGCACTACCGCATCGACAATATCAACGGTATTTGCATCGGGTTGAGGCTGCACTGCAAGCAAGATTGCAGGTTGATTGTTGACTTGTCGATCGCTGTACAAATTCAACACTTTGTTGTTCTGCACGTCATCAATGACATTGCCTAAATCTTGCAGGCGCACTGCTGCGCCATTTTGGTAAGCAACAATCAGCGATCGATATTCTGCTGCAGTATTTAATTGACCGTTTACCTGAATTAAATAGCTTTTTTTATCGCCGGAAAGGCTACCAGTTGGTAAGTTAACATTTCCTTGAGTAATGGCGGTTCTAATTTGATCTAACCCGATTCCCCTCGCAGTCAATTCTCGCGGATCGAGTTGAATCCGCACGGCATATTCTTTCTGCCCGTAAACCTGCACCTGCGCCACACCATCTATCGCCGAGATTGGTTGGGCCACCGTCACTTCTGCGGCTTCGTCTACTGCTGCAATGGATAGGGTTTTTGAGTACAAATAGAGGTAGAGAATTGGCGAAACAGAAGGGTTAACCTTGCGGTAGCTGGGCGCTTTGGTCATTCCAGCGGGCAATGAACCTGCGGCGGCGGCGATCGCAGCTTGTACGTCTTTAGCAGCAGAATTGACGCTGCGGCTGAAGTCGAATTGCAGGGAAATTCTGGCGCTACCGGTGGAACTTGTAGAGTTAAAAGAATTCAGCCCTGCTATTTCTGTAAACTGCCTTTCTAGCGGTGCGGCGACGGAGGATGACATGGTTTCTGGCGTTGCACCGGGTAAGCTGGCGGAGACGCTGACAAAGGGATATTCTACGTGCGGCAGGGCGCTAATTGGTAGCAGAAAATAACTCATTAAACCGAAGATTAGAATGCCGACTGTGACTAAGGTAGTCATTACGGGGCGGCGGATAAAGATTTCTGATAGGTTCATAATTATTAAGGAAGAAGTCAGTAGTCAGTAGTCAGTAGTCAGTAGTCAGTAGTCAGTAGTCAGTAGTCAGTAGTCAGTAGTCAGTAGTCAGT
>NZ_JAUBTN010000114.1:0-8101 GCF_036705055.1 Microcoleus sp. CZ3-B2
TGATGACTAATGACTAATGACTAATGACTAATGACTAATGACTAATGACTAATGACTAATGACTAATGACTAATGACCTATTAGAACTTTTGACCGACAAAAACCGATCGCACATCTCCGCCCTTGCGAATCACTGCTTCTTGATTTTTGATTTCTGCCAGAGTCCAACCGCTAGCGCCGATGCTTTCGCCCACATAAATCCTGCGGGCTACGCCGTCTACTTCAAACAAAGCAGCAGATCGATCGCCC
Organism: Microcoleus sp. CZ3-B2; assembly: GCF_036705055.1. NCBI lineage: Bacteria > Bacillati > Cyanobacteriota > Cyanophyceae > Oscillatoriales > Microcoleaceae > Microcoleus > Microcoleus sp. CZ3-B2. The sequence continues at coordinate 250 of NZ_JAUBTN010000114.1, forward strand.
AACTCCAAAATTCCCACCAGCGTGTGCGCGGAAGTCGAGGCGCTGCTGACTGCTGGTGCCGATTCCCTCGCTGCTGGTGCCGGCGCAGATTGGCCTGCTGCTGGTGCCGGTTCGGTTTCGCGAGCCAAAATCTTCGGCTGGGGAGCCTCCGACTGGGAAGCGGCCACGGGACTTCGATTCCCGGCTGCTGCGATCGCCCTACCCGAGACTGAAGCAGCCGACGAGGGAGAACCTGCGACGGTTTGAGGAGCCTGAGTCACCGTCACCTGAGCCGGAGGAGCCGGAGCCACCGTCACCTGAGCGGGGGGAGGGATGACTACGACTTGGGGCGCGGGTGCTCCCGGCTGGGCGGCGACTTGTTCTAGGGCATCAGCGATGCGGTTGACTGCTGTCGAAAGACCTGCGGTTGGTGGCGGCGCGCCGGAAATTGCAATGCTCGGCAGCGTTCCTGGTGTGGCGGCTCCGGGAACTCCGGCAAGTTGCGATTTGGACTGGGGTGCTTTGTTTTGTTCGATTGATACTAGCGAGCGCTGCGCGTATTCTACAAACTTCGTGTCTGGTGTTGTTTTGCCGCTTGCAGTTGGCGTTTCTGGTGCGGGGGCGACGGCGGCGGGCAAGCGTACCAGTCCAGACTTGCTGGCGAGCCACAATCCCATGACTAAGAGCAGCGATCCAAATGCTGCTCCCAGCAGGATTTTGTCGAAGGATTGTTTAGACTGCTGTTTTTTGGTTGTTTCTAGAGCGACTTGGCGGGCGAGCGCTTCTACGTCTTTTTCGCTAGCTTGCGGAGACTGGGGTGTCAACTGCGACAAAACTATTTGAGGTACCGAGATCGATTTGAGCGCCACGAATTCTGGTCGTGTCGGCTCGGCTGGCAGTCCGCCGCTGCCGTCGCAGGCTCGATCGACTCCTTCAAACAGTTCGTCCATCAACCGATCGGCATAGGACTCAACTGCCACTGCTTCGGCTGGAACTTTTTCGACTGTCGCCACTACGGCGATCGGATCTGACGTTGATTCCAAAGGCATCTGTTTGGCGATTACTTTTTGAGACATAGTTTTCTGTTGGCTCCCGCTCGACAACCCTGAGATTGTCTGGTTCAGACTTCTACAAGATACTTGTGATGTTGACCAATTCTTTGCTCAGAACAGGTCAATTGTAGCTTAACCTCACCATATTTTAGTGGTCAATCAATTTACTTTGCCCGATCGACTTTTGTTGTACTTACTTTTGGGCTTTTTGACGCTTTTTTGCTACCGAGCTTACTAAAGCTGACTGCTTATACACTTTTAACCATATTTGTCAACCCCGTTTAGCGGTAATTCGCCGATTTTGACAGAAAACTTGAATTTGATGATAGAGGCTCGTAGTGCGGTGAAGTCCGCACTAAGAACCGGGTTGCGCGTGGGGACACGATATCATGTCTTGTTACCAAGTCAAGCTACAGGTTTGACCAAAGATTCTGTTGCTAATCTATCTCAAATTTTGACTGCGGACAAAACGTTTTTAGGGGAGCGTGCGGGAGTGCTACCAGAATCTTGACAAGCACAAACAGACGAAGGATTGCGATCGGTTTTGTATCTATAGTAGCACTGCCCAAAATTAACCCACCAGTTCCGCCAATTCCAACCAGCGCTCCGTCGCCCGATCGATCTCTTGAGTCAATTTCGCCAAACGATCGGATAATTTCTTCACCTCAGCAAACCCGCTCGGAGCATTGTCAGACAAAATCTTCTCAATCTCTGCTTTCTCAGCTTCCAACTGCGGAATTTGAGTCTCTAACTGCTCGTATTCCCGCTTATCATTAAAGGAAACTTTGGTGGATTTTGAAGTAACAGCTTTGGGTTTTGAGTTGTTAGATGCTGCAGTGCGTGCAAGTTTTTCTTTTTCTTTTTGTTCTTGCACTTCCTTGGCTTCTTCGGCTTTTTTATAGTCCAAATACACCGAGTAATTGCCGGGATACAAGCGCAAATTGCCTCCTGGTTCCAAGGCGAAAACCATGTCAATTGTGCGATCGAGAAAATAGCGATCGTGGGACACCACAATCACGCAGCCGTTAAAATCTTCGAGATAATCCTCCAAAACCGCCAGAGTTTGCACGTCCAAGTCGTTTGTCGGTTCGTCCAAAATCAGCACGTTGGGCGCACTCATCAGCACTTTCAACAGAAATAATCGGCGCTTTTCCCCGCCGGAAAGTTTGTTAATCGGCGCATACTGTTGGTTCGGCGGAAACAGAAACTTCTCCAACATTTGAGAAGCGGTAATGATTTCTCCATCCGCCGTTTGCACCAACTCGGCTACACTTTTCAAGTATTCAATAACTCGCTGGTCTTCGTTCGGCGTCAAATCCTCTGAATGTTGGTCGAAATAACCGATATGAATGGTTGTGCCAATTTCGACAGTACCAGAATCCGGCTGAATGCGTCCGGTGATGATATCCATCAATGTCGATTTTCCCGCACCGTTGCAGCCAATAATTCCAATCCGGTCTTCGGGAGTGAAATTGTAGGTAAAATCTTTAATTAAAGTGCGATCGCCGTAAGCTTTACTGATATGCAGTAACTCAATCACCTTCTTACCAATCCGGCGGCCCGCTGTGGCAATTTCGACTTTGCCGTTGGCTGTTTTGAATTCCTCTGCGCGCATATCTTTAATGCGATCTATCCGGGCTTTTTGCTTGGTACTGCGAGCCTTCGGCCCTTTTTTGAGCCATTCTAACTCGCGCCGCAATACTCCCGAAAATTTGCGCTGAGTGCTGGCGGCGGATTCTTCAGCTAGGGCTTTTTTCTCCAAGTAATAAGCGTAATTTCCAGCATAATTGTAAAGGTCGCCGCGATCGATCTCCAGGATGCGATTGGTAACGCGATCGAGAAAATAGCGATCGTGCGTAATCAGCAGCAAAGCACCGCGATAGCCGTTCAAATAGTTTTGCAACCACTCCACAGACAGCGCATCCAAGTGGTTTGTCGGTTCATCCATCAGCAACACATCGGGCTCGGAAAGCAAAGCCGTTGCTAAGGCAATTCGCTTGCGGTAGCCGCCGGACAAATCGGCAATTTTCGCATGAAAATCCTCAATTCCCAACTTAGTCAAAATCAATTTAGCTTTAGTTTCCAAATCCCACGCATCCACCTGATCGATGCGTTCGGACACCGCAGACAGACGCGCCATTAACTTGTCTGTATCGCCTTTGCCGTGGGACAATTGATCGGAAATTTCCTCGTATTCGCGCACTAAAGCCATTTGTTCGCCGCTGTCGGCAAATACTTGCTCTAAAACCGTATGATTTTCCTCTAAATCGGGCTGTTGCGGGAGATAGACAATTGTAGACCCTGGATTGACCCAGCGATCGCCCGCGTCGATCGACTCCATACCGGCAATCATTTTCAGCAGGGTGGATTTCCCGGAACCGTTGGTGCCGATGAGTCCGACTTTATCGCCTTCATCGAGGCTGAAGCTGGCATCTGTCAAGAGTTCCTTGATGCCGAAGTCTTTTTTGATCGATCGCAGAGTAAAAATAGTCATGAGTATATAAGATCGTTTACCTAACTTAGTTTAGCGCTGATGGGGATTTAAGCTTACTTGTGGTAATATCGACTTCAACTTGAAGCAAGGGTTGAGCTAGAACAAATATTTCAGGCTCTTCAAGCAAAACTCTCTCAATAAACTATCAGGGAATAATAGGGCGCTGTACCGGATCGTAATTCCGCTGGGCCCATTGCAGTCGCTCAACGCGATCGCACGCACACCCATTTTTCCAATTCTCATCCCATCTTCGCCGCGCCTGTCTTTCGATCGATCGGAGAGTAAAAATAGTCATGGTTATGGATTTAGATGAAAGAAAGTTTGCCGTCAGGCAGTTTTACGAGCAGTTTTGGAAAGCGAACCCTGAAGTGACTTTATACGAGACAGTAGTTTGTAATAAATGCCCTGACGTTTGCCCAATTTATCAAAAAATTGCCAGTCTTAAATTGTTGGCAAAGTTTGTTAGTTCAGGTTTTGATTGTGTAGAAATCCAAAGAGCGCAGCAGAATATTCCTCAAGCTGTTTCTGATGCTTTCGAGCGTCACTTCTGGTATTCCCAGTGGACGATTAGTGAATTATGTCTGGTAAAAATTCCGATTGCTGGACAAGACACATTTTTTTTGTTCGTTGCAGGCTTGTGTGATGATGGTTGGGAAAACAATACTAGCTTTATCGAAATTTTTTCCGAGGGAGGTGAGTTTATCGGCGCAACAGATTTGTTCTCCGGTCGAGCAGTGAAATGGAGAGAAACACAATTCACCAATCAGGACTATCAATACATTACAGGTGAGCCTCCGCCTCCTTGGCCTAGAGATATTTCTAACGATATATCATACGACGAACCTTTATCGCCCGAAGCAATGCTCGCAGAGAATTTGTCCTGCCTGTCATTAGAGATAGTTTACTATTATGAGCCTTTCTGGTCAGAAGAAATGCTCTGGCAATCTGCTGTAAAAATTGAGTATGAAGGGGCAGTTATTCGTTATGTTGTTGGTGAAATAAATTAATATAAGACTGAGTTTATATTGTAATACATAAAAAATTAATTGCTTGAAATAGCGATCGCCACTAGGATCGATAAAAAAATCCTCTGCGGTAAAATGAGGAAAAAAAACACGGATAATTCCCAGATGAACGATCGCTCCTCAGCAGATTTGATATCTGTGACAGAGTTACACCGCCAGCTTAATGACTTACTCCAGCAACTATCACCGGAACGATTACAGGTGCTTGCTGATTTTGCGGCTTACTTAGCAAATGCTGAAAGCGAAGCTGCAACTCAAGAACTTTTGGCAATTTCTGGATTGCTAGAGCGAGTTAAGCAAAATCAAGCAACCCCTAAAACTGATTACACAAACTGGAAAAGTCTTCGATCTGATGTATGAAGTTCTTCTGTATTCTGATGCTCAAAAGGTTTATGTCAATGCTGACAAAGCCCTAGCGAAGAAAATTGCCCGATGTTTAGAACAGATAGAATAAACTCCCCGATCGCACCCTAATATTAAAGCCCTCAAAGGAGATTTTGCAGGGTACTATCGCTACGGAATTGGGGACTGCAGAGTCATTTACTCGATCGAGGATGAAGTCGTGCAGGTATTTTTTGTGGCGCGATCGCCCATCGCAGTGAGGTGTATGAAGCATGAGGGCGAGTGAGTCAGCCCAGCAACAAGAGCGATCGATTTAATCACTAAACGGGCGATCGATCGCAGTTCCAACTGGATTCGCCGTCAATAAATTCTCTCTACTGCTCAAACTATTTATCTCAAATAACCGCGATCGCGCTTCCTTAATCGATCGCTCTTTTTCTTTCAACAACTGCTTCTCCCGTTCTACTCGTTGCTCGATCGGGTATTTATAAGAAGTCGTGCCGATCGACTGCTTAAACAGATGAGCGAAAAGTCCCTTAAGATTATCTGTTGTTAGCCGAGATTAGGCAAGCAAAATGGTGGGCTTTGTGGGTAAGTGCAAACGATCGCCGATCGAGGTACCACACATCACTGCAACCGACCTTATGCTAAATTATTGTTGGAATTACAAGCGATCGCCAGCGCAAGCAGAAAAGGAGGATATGCAAAAATGGGTAAAGGCAGGTTAGAAGCGTTCAGCGACGGTGTAATCGCCATCCTCATCACCATTATGGTGCTCGAATTGAAAGTGCCCCATCAAGCTGATTTAGCTGCGCTGCGTCCGCTAGTTCCAGTATTTCTGAGCTATGTACTCAGTTTTATTTATCTGGGTATCTACTGGAACAACCACCATCACTTGTTACAGGCGACTCGGCACGTCAATGGTAATGTCTTGTGGGCTAATCTGCATCTGCTGTTCTGGTTGTCACTGATTCCCTTTGTCACTGCCTGGACAGGCGAGAACCACTTCGCGGCCTGGCCAGTTGCGCTTTATGGCACTGTGCTGTTGTTGGCTGCGATCGCTTACTTCATTCTTACTCGTGTCCTTATTTCTTACCACGGTAAAGATTCTACTCTGGCAATGGCACTTGGGCGAGACTTTAAGGGTAAGGTATCAGTAGTGATTTATGCTGCCGCAATCCTGCTTTCCTTTGTGAACTCGTTGTTTGCTTTCATGCTGTATGTTTTAGTTGCGATCGTGTGGCTGATCCCCGATCGGCGTATTGAGAAGATACTGACTTCGTGAAGAATATTAGGGGGAGTTTAACGCTCATTCTTCGTCTTACCAATTACCAATTACTAATTACCAAATGACGACTTTCATGCAGAAAGCGACATCGATATCCTAGTTGCTTTTGCCCCCACAGCCAACTGGAGAGCCCTCGATCGCGCCCAAATGCAGGAAGAACTCGAAGCACTGCTAAGCAGACCAGTTGATTTAATCAGTAAACAGGCGATCGAGCGCAGTTCCAACTGGATTCGCCGCCTTTGAAATTCTCTCTACCGCTCAAACTATCTATGTCAAATAGTCGCGAGCGTCAGCGCCCGAACAACTGGCTGTACCATTAAATCCATTGTCAGCAGTTTCAGAAACCCAACTCGCTACAATTAAACTATTGATTTTCTCTCCCACATCATAATTGCGATTCCGTCTGGATTTAGCCCCCAAGATTACCTTTCCCTCGAACGCGATAATATCATCCGATATGAATATCGGCATGGTTTAGTCTACGCAATGGCCCGAAGTAGCGATAATCATAGCCGTCTCAGTATTAATCTTTTAACCGCAATTAATCTTCACCTGCGTGATGGCGACTGTCAGTTTTTTTCCGGTGATGTCAAGGTGAATTATGCCGATGCGTTTTTCTACTATCCAGATGCCTTTGTCACCTGCGATCCGCGCGATCGCAACGATCGTTATGTGAAGCGCTATCCTAAATTAATTGCCGAAGTGCTATCCCCTTCCACTAAAAACTTCGATTGTAGCGATAAGTTTTCAGATTATCAACAGCCTAAATCCTTGGAAGAATATGTTTTAATCTCCCAGGATGAGATGCGGGTAGAGTGTCGCCGTCAGGTGCAAGATGAGAACGGGGAACGTTGGGAAACGGTAGTTTATGGTGCGGCAGATAGAGCGATATTTCAGAGTATACAGCTTGATGTGGCGATCGAGGAGCTATATCGCGGTGTGAGTTTGGGGCGGTAGTCGATCGCGATACACAAAGAACACCCGCTGTCTGACGACAACATAAAAAATTGCGATCGCCCTTTCGCTGCATCACCAGCGCGATCGCCCTGATTGTAATCGCTACTCCAATTTAACACGCTTTTCCCATTAGTAGACCTAAATAATGTATGATGATCGCCAAACCTTAAGCCACAAAAACTTCTGTGTTAGAAGCCTTCGTATTTGCCACCATACTGTGCGGATTTTTTGGTATCATCCTCAAAAAGAACCTGGTAATGAAAATCGTCTCTATGGACGTGATGAGTACCGGTGTAATTGCCTATTATGTCGTGATTGCATCCCTCAATGGCTTGTATACCCCAATTATGGGAGAAGTCAAAAATAGAGCTTACGCCGATCCAGTCCCCCAGGGGATCATCTTAACGGCGATCGTCATCGGCTTTTCAATTCAAGCCCTGATGCTGGTGGGTGTGATGAAGCTAGCACGAGACAATCCCACGTTGGAAACCAGCGAGATTGAAAAAAATAACACGCCTTAAAACCCATCAATGAATATCCTGACGATCGCTTGGCTGACACTACCATTTTTTATTGGGTTCGTGATTGCTCTCATCCCAAAGCTTGACAAATATCTCGCCTTGGGCATCACCTTTGTTTCGGCTGGCTACGCGCTGCTGCTATTTCTGGAAAAGTCACCCGTTAAACTACAGTTACTAGATAATTTCGGTGTCGA
>NZ_JAUBTN010000115.1:0-7825 GCF_036705055.1 Microcoleus sp. CZ3-B2
TAACCAATAACCAATAACCAATAACCAATAACCAATAACCAATAACCAATAACCAATAACCAATAACTACTGACTAAACTGCATTACGATCGCCATATTTGAGCAAAAGGGCAATTCCGATACTCACTGCAAAAATTAATACCATACTCAGAGCCGAACCCAGCCCCCAATTTTGTGTTGCTCCCAAAAACTGATTGTAAATCAAACGAGCGGCTGTCATGCTGGAAGCTCCACCGAGCAATTCGGGATCGACAAAATCGCCCAAACAGCTAATAAATACTAGCAAAGAGCCTGCTGCAATTCCCGGCATTGTTTGAGGTACTGTCACTTTCCAGAAAGTTTCTACTGGATTCGCGCCCAAATCTTGAGATGCTTCTAACAATCTGCGATCGAGCTTTTCCAAAGAAGCGTAGAGAATTGTTACGATATAAGGCAAATAGCTGTAAGCCATGCCGATGAGAACGGCGGAACTTTGATTTAACAATTCTAGAGGAGGGATGCCTACAAGGGCTAAGACCGAGTTGAGAACGCCTGTAGGACGCAGTATTGTAATCCAAGCATACGATCGCAACAGCGAAGAAGTCCACAGCGGCAACACAAAGCCCAACAATGTTAAATTCCGCCACTTCGGCGAGACATTGAGGGCTATCCAGTAAGCGACGGGAAATCCCAGCACCAAACAGAGTATGGTAGTTCCAGTTGCGAAAAAGAGCGATCGACCCATCACCTGCAAATTCAGCGGTTCAAACACTCGCAGATAGTTGCCGATTCCCGAAGGATTCACCAAATCTCCTGGCTTAATGTTTGGTACTAAGCTAAGCTGAAAAATTACCAGAGTTGGTATTACTAATAATAAAACTAGGAACAAGCCAGAAGGGCCGAGCAATGCTAGCGGCCCAGCCCACGATGACCACGGGGAGCGAGTTTCAGCTTTTGCGGGAGATGTGGGAGGAATCGGAGGGGGAGCTTTGGTGGAAACAGCCATAAATAATAGTTTTGATTTTTTAACCGCTGATTAACGCGGATTAACGCGGATATAATACGGAGCGATGCTGCAGCGGGCGATCGACTGTGGGGGCGGATTGATGTAAAATTTGGATAAAAGTCAGAGATTGCGTGTAAAGTCCGCCCTACAGGTGAGGATCAGCCGCTGGTTAATTTAGTCCAATAGCGATCGTACACTTCCATAAATTTCCCTACCGGAGCAACACCTTCGCAATTTCTTAAAACAGCTTCCGAGGGGAAAAGAATTTCGTTTTCGCGGACTTCCGGCGTTAACAAACTAAAAGCATCTTCCGAAGGAGTTGAAAAACTGAGCCTTTCTACTAAAGAAGCAGCGATATCGGCTTGCAGCATAAAGTTAATCCATTTATAAGCTGCTTCGGGATTGGGAGCACCTTTGGGAATTACTAAAGTGTCTGTCCACAAAGAAGAACCGCTTTTTGGCACGATATATTTCAATTTATCGTTATCTGGAATTACTTCATTAGCATCAGAAGAATAACACATGGCTATCTTCAAATCGCCAGTCAGCATTTGCGGCCGCCAAGCATCTGTGGTAAAAGATGCGATCGCGGGTTTGAGTTCCACCAACTTTTCGTAAGCTTTTTTGACTTGCTCTGGGTTCGTAGAATTGAGGGAATAGCCAAGCATCCGCAACGCAGCACCCATGACTTCTCGAACATCGCTTGCTAGCGTCATTCGTCTTGCTAGCTCCTGTTTGTGTTGCCACAAATAGTTCCAATCGACCGGAGCTTCTTTGAGTTGTTCGCTGTTGTAAATCAAGCCTGTGGTTCCCCAACTCAAAGGGACGCTGTAGCGGTTTCCTGGGTCGTAGACAGGGTTTTGGAACTGTTTTTTGAGCCGATCGAGTCCGCCCAAAATCGAGTGGTCTAATTTAGTCAACAGCTCCAGTTCCGTCATCTGAACCACCATGTAGTCAGACGGGTAAATGATGCTGTAGGCGCGGCCGCCGCCGGCTTGAACTCTAGCCAGCATTTCTTCGTTGGAACTAAACACGTCGGCTACTACGCGAATGCCTGTTTTTTCGGCAAAGCGATCGAGCAAAGCTTTATCGGTATAGCCAGCCCACGTATAGATGAACAGTTGGTCGGCAGAACCTGTGACGGGAGGAGCAGATTGTACGTCTGCCAGTCGCCAGCCGCAACTCGAAAGGGCTAAGCCGGAAATTGTCGCCGCCGAATTTTTTAGGAACTGACGGCGTGTCGAATTAGCCGGGAAAATCCTGGAAATTGGTAGATTTGTCGGAGGCACAGTTTGATTTTAGATTTTAGATTTTAGATTTTAGATTGGGGAATTGGGGATTGGGAATTGGGAATTGGGAATTGGGAATTGGGCATTGGGCATTGGGCATTGAGAATTGGGCATTGAGAATTGGGAATTGGGAATTGGGCATTGGGAATTGGGCATTGGGCATTCTCCTATTTTCCCATTTTCCCCCTCTCCCATTCTCCCCCTCTCCCTCTCTCCCCCTCTCCCATTCTCCCCCTCTCCCTCATTAGGATCGATCGCCCAAAGCAAGGCAATCAGTAGTTCCCCAGTAGGCATAAATCGGCGTGTTTTGGTCTGGGAAAGAGCCGCCGGTATTTGGCTGGCGCACCGTAATTTTATCGCCAGAGGTCAACTCAACCACGTAATGAACGTGAGTGCCCATGTACATAGTATTTTTGAGCCGCCCTTCAAAACAGTTGACCGACACTTCCGGCTGGTATAGATTCAAATATACTTTTTCCGGCCGGACGCTGACCACCACAGAGTCGCCTGTGACACCATTCCACATATCTGACTGCTGAACGATTATTTTCAGATTGGCCGAGGTGCGAACTGTGAGAGTCGATCGGTCGATCGACTCCACCGTACCAGAAAACAAATTCGTATCCCCAATAAAATCCGCCACAAAAGCCGTCTGCGGACACTCATAAATTTCTTCGGGTGAACCGATTTGCTCAATTCGGCCCTCGTGCATCACCGCAATCCTGTCTGACAGACTCATCGCCTCTTCTTGATCGTGAGTCACCATCACAAAAGTCAAGCCTAATTCTTGATGCAAATTCGACAGTTCCAACTGCATCTGCTTCCGCAACTTCAAATCCAGAGCCCCCAGCGGTTCATCCAGCAGTAGTACCGCCGGTCGATTTACCAGAGCTCTCGCCAAAGCCACCCGCTGCTGCTGGCCGCCCGACATTTGACCGGGAAACCGATTGGCGAAAGATTCCATTTTCACCAATTGCAAAACTTCTTTTACCCGTTCTTCTATTTCCGTTTTTCCGAGCTTTTTAATCCGCAATCCAAAAGCGATATTGTCCCAGACATTCATGTGTCCGAACAAAGCGTAGCTTTGAAACACGGTATTTACCGGACGGCGGTAAGCTGGAGTGTTGGTCATCGACTGGCCGCGAATCATCAATTCGCCCGCCGAGGGAGTCTCGAAGCCAGCGATTAAACGCAGCGTCGTAGTCTTACCGCAGCCGGAGGGGCCGAGAATGCTAAAAAATTCTCCTTGTCGAATGCTGATGTCAACTCCGCGAACTGCGGTTTCGCCGTTAAATACCTTAAAGACCTTGCGGAGTTCAACGTCAAGCGCTGTATCCGTTGCTGTCGTACCTTGGTTGAGTGCTGTCTGAAACATATTCGCCCTTTCCTGGGGTTAATGCACGCCGCTTGAATACAGTTTAACTTTAGACTTTTCTGTATTTTAGGCGAGGAATGTTCGATGTAACAGGTTTTGGGATTTGTTCTTTCAATTCTATCTCAGAGTGCTCTTGGGTAAGTCTGAATGTTTTGTGTCGCGCGATCGAGTTCGATCAACTCCCCAACTATTGATTCTCAGGACTTGGAGTAGGAGATGGTGTTGGTGATTTCTCTGGTTTGGGTGCTTCTGCTTTTTTCCATTCTGACAAAGGTCGATTGACAGCATTTTTAAAGTCAAAAGGCACTAGCAGCACGGGCAAATTTTCGGCTGAATTTTGAGGGGGCGCTTCCCCCGGATTGGCTAGAGCGTACAAGAAGCGGCCGCTAAAGTCTGTTTTGCCTAAAACTAAACGGTGAGTTTCCTGGTTGTCCAGCTTGACTGTGACTGTAGCTTGGGGTTTGTCTAGACCGTATTCTGGGAGTTTAGCCGCGGTAGTATTAATCGTGCGATCGCTCTTTCCTGTCGCCAGCCTGTCTAGCAAAAAATCCACCGAAGCCTCACTCGCCTGCCCTTGCACCGGCAATTTCATTTCCCAGCTAGACTTGCCTCCTTTTGTAGCATAAACTCGCTCAAAAGTCAAGATTCTTTCGGGAGTTTTTACTGTAAAGAATTGTATGCGATCGGACTTAAAATTAAAAATTTTATGTTTGTTTTCCTTCGCCTCTTCCTGCTTGGGAGATACCTGCATTTCGTACACAGAAACGAACCCAATCATGCTTAGCGCGACGGCTATCAATACAAATGTATTTTTCTGCAATTTCATAATAACTGGGAATTGGGCATTGGGCATTGGGCATTGGGCGGAGCGAAGCGGAGGGATTGGCCCGCGCAGGGCGAGCGCGAAGCGGAGGGATTGGCCCGCGCAGGGCGAGCGCGAAGCGGAGGGATTGGGCATTGGGCATTGGTAATTGTTAATTGCTAGTAAAGAACAAATAACAAATAACTCATCAGCTAATCCGCATTTAATTTGCATGGTGAAATACAGTTTCGCTGTTGTGGGTAGTAGGGGTTGGGCAGGAAAGCCCGCCCTAAACATACAATCTGAATGCACAAAAGCTTAACTAATAACTAATAACTAATGACTGATGACCAATGACTAATGACTAAGGACTAATGACTCTTCATCATCTCCTCTTCCACCAAATAGTGCCGCCTATTACCAGTCCGAGTAAGGGCCAAACTAGCCAAGCTAAAATCAGCAATCCTATTTGGATGACCGTCATATTAATGCGACGGTTGGTAGATTTTTTCGGACTTATAGAAAGGCTTTGTTGGTCTGGTTTACTCAACCAACTGACAGAGTTGAGAAATACGTCACTATTGAGTTGTTGCTCAAACCAACCGTTAGTCACAAATTGAGATGTGCCAATTACTACCATGCGCGATATTTTTTGAGAACTTGATGGTACAGAAGGAGTTGTGGTTGGCTTCGGAGATGGTGTGGGAGATGGTGTGGGAGATGTTGTGGGAGATGTTGTGGGAGATGGTGTGGGCGTTGGGGAACTTTCGGGAGATGTTGTGGGTGTTGGGGAAGCTGTCGGTAATACTGGCGGCGTAGCTTCTTGGGAGACAATCACCGAGTAGCTAATTGGGGAAGCTGTCGGCGATGTTGTTGGAGATGGGGATGTTGTTGGAGATGGCGATGTTGTTGGAGATGGGGATGTTGTTGGAGATGGGGATGTTGTTGGAGATGGTGAAGTTGTCGGCGATGGAGAATCTGTCGGCGATGTTGTTGGAGATGGGGATGTTGTCGGAGATGGAGAAGGCGAGGGTGAGGGTTTTAAGGGAGTGCTGTCAGCGCCCGATCGCACTAAAGCCACACCTAATAATAACGGGCCTTGTCGATCGGTCTTCTGATCGAACTCCAATTTCTTAGTCGTCAAATCGCTTTCCGCCCAACTTTCCTGACTCGTCCACAGCAGCGGTTGTTCTTCTATCCCTGCTACGGGCGTGGTTTCCAAAGCACGCGCAAACGGATAAAATGAAATGCCGGTGCCGAAACTTTTAGTAATCGGATTGTCGCCGTAGCGCCTGACTGTGGGAACCGTCGGGCCCAGACCGAATCTTTGACCGCCGCCGGAAGCATCGATGACCAAACGGGTGTCTAATTTTAGGCCCCATTCTTGCAGAAATTTGTCTAATCCGGTATTAATTGCTGGGTCTACCATTAAGAATAAACTGCCGCCGCGATCGAGATAAGCCTTTAGCGCTTTAATTTCTGCATCGACAAACGGTTTTTCTGGCCCAGCAATAATTAAAGCATCTGCATCTTCGGGAACTTCTTGGCGTTCGGCAAAATTTAGCGTTTGGGCGTTATAGTATTTATCTTTCAGAGCTTTTTGGGCTTGCTCAATTCCGCCTTGACCTTCTTTCAGCGGGCGCGTTCCTTTACCTTGCAAAAAGTAAACTGTAGGAACGCGAGTGCTCAGAATTTCTTCTAAGCCATTGGTAAGTTTGATCTCTGAAAGACCTTGATTTGGGTCGCTACCAAAAGCTGTGCCGCCTTTTTGCAGCTCTTGTTTTTTGTCGCCCGATTGCAGGTAAACTTCTCCAATGCTGGTAATGCTAAATTCCCTGGCTTTTCCCGGTTGCGCCTGCGGGTCTACAAATTCGTATTGGAACTTGGAACCTCCCTCGCGTTTGTAGCTTTGTAGCAATTCTTTTGTTTGGGGATTTTGAATGGGGTCAAATACCCATACTTTGACTGGTTGTTGGAGGTTTTGCAGTATTTGTTGAGTCTGGGGGGCGAGGGTAAACTGTTGGCTTTCGGTTAAGTCGATGCGGAGGGGATAGCGAAATGCGATGAAGTTAATTACTCCGAGAATCACAAATACTGCGGTGGTAGCAATTAGGGCGTTGGTGCCGGCTTGGGTGGAACGCTGCCCCCAAAAGCCTTGTTCGTGAGTTAAATATAGCAGCCAAAGTGCGATCGTCACCGTTCCGGCAATAACTAAACCGACTGTCAGGGGTTCCCATGCTGCGGATACAAATGCTGCTGTTAAACCTGCTGCGATGAGGAGGGGGCCCAGCCAAAAAATATATTTCCAATTGGTTTTCTTAATTTTCATAACATAAATATGGGACGATAATTTTCCGTTCGAGAATGTTATTCATATTGCATTAGCCTGCAACCAGGCTGTCAAGTCTGACTGCTGTTGAAAATCCAGGACGGCATCTCCTAATTCTTGTAATTCCTGCACGCCTAATTGACGGATGCAGTTTTCGGTTTCTGGTTGGATTGTGCCTAAACGCCGCACGACTTGACGCAAAATTAACGATAGATGAGCGGCTTTTGTTACCTGTTCTTTTGCTAACTCTATGGCAATCTGCTGGTCTTCAATCCACAGTTCTTGGTTCTGTAATTCATTTAATTCTTCCTGAGTAAAATTGTCTTCGCTGGCCATTCTCAATGCTTTCTCAATTTCGGGGACTGCACTCAGTGTTTCTGGTACTGTATCCAAAGTGCTGGTGTTTTTGAGAAGGTAAATCCATCGGTCTGCGATGGTTTCTAATTCTGCTAATTCTTTAGTGAATTTGGGCAGTTCTATAAATACTAATTCTATTTCAGTATCGGGATAGTCAAACTGTTGCTCTTTTTCTTTGAAAACAAATCGCGTCAGAAATTCTGGTTGGTTTCCAAACATTTCAAAGTCGGCAATTTTTAAAGAAATTACTGTTTTGAGTCTTTCGTAGCGTTCTTCTCGTGTTAATTGCAGGCTGTAGGTTTTAGCTGCGTTGTACAAAACTCTGGTTCCGAAGGAAGGGACGTTGATTACTTGAATTTCAATGAGGGCGATTCGGTCGCCGTTTATTGTGGCTTTGACATCTAGTTGTGTGTCTACTCCGAAAGTTTGATTTCCTGGTTGGGATTTGATTATTTCTAAGTCTTCGATGACTGGCTGTGCTTCATAAAGGATGGCGTTTAAAAAATTAATTAGGATGTCTTTGCTGTCGCTGGAAGCAAATATTTTTTTGAACGCAAAGTCTATTTTTGGATTGATCAATCTCATTGTTTGAGGTAGTTTGTAGAATTTAACATTAGTCATTAGTCATTAGTCATTAGTCATTAGTCATTAGTCATTAGTCATTAGTCATTAGTCATTAGTCATTAGT
>NZ_JAUBTN010000116.1:0-7753 GCF_036705055.1 Microcoleus sp. CZ3-B2
AGAATCAATTTTTCTTTGAGAAATCTTCTGAACTCCCCTTGACAACTGGCATACAAGCTTAACTTGTTACCAATGATCCGCCGTCAAACTTCTATAGACCCACAATCCGGTACACCATATGAGGGGAGTTTGCGTTCATTTCGCGTAGTTTTGCGCGACATTTGTTTCACGGCTGACTTAATTTTTGAGAAGATGCCAAGTGATGAAATGCTATCGCTTTTAGCAGTTGGTGCGTTGGCACTTCGGCGCTTGGGTAGCGGACGCAATCGAGGTCGGGGTCACGTCCAATGTACGTTACATGATGATGCAAACGGTGATGACATTACGCATCACTATGCTAACTATTTTGCAAAATAAATTAAGGAGAAAGTTGCATGAAAGCAATTACTTTAACATTACATACTCAGCAACCAATTCTCGCTACTTCATTTCAAGGCGATCCCAACAGCGATGTATCGTACTCTTACATTCCGGGCAGTATGATTCGCGGTGCAATTATTGGGCGTTACATGAGGCAGCATCACTTGTCAGAACTTGATTTAACCAATGAAGAAGTGAAGAGATTGTTCTTCGATGCCAACAGTACGCGCTACTTAAATGCTTACCTTTTGAGTTACGAAAAGCAATCGCAACGCACTCTTCCTCTGCCTTTATCTTGGTTCAAGGATAAGGATGCAGAAGTTAAGGAGGATTCGCCTATAACTGTCTATGATTTCAGTATTGAGAGAGGAGAAGATCCAGAAAATCCTAAATCTGTGGGTGAATACTTTTGGACTAAGAAAGGTGGAGTAGTTAATTTATACAAAGACAAGCGGCGGATTAATATTCATAATTTTCGCGATCGCCAAAAAGGACGTTCTACAGACAATCAAGGTGAAATCTTCCGCTACGATGCCCTAGATGCGGGACAAACATTTCAATCAGTCATCCTCTGCGAAGATGGAGACGCGATCGCAATTCAGATGTTATTAGTCACCGAACCAAACATCTGGTTAGGCGGTTCTCAAAGTGCTGGATACGGACATACTAAGATTATAGATGCAAAACCTCTTAATCTTAATGATTGGAATGAAATTGGAGTTCCAGCAGAAGACCGTGAAAATCAGGAGCAGTTAATAATTACACTTCTGAGCGACACACTTTTGAGAAGCAAAGATGGTCAACCTGTAGCCGATCCAATATTAATTAAACAAGCTGTCGAGGAAGTGTTAAATATCTCATTGCCTGAACCTAGCAATATTTTCGCTGGTAGCACTTTAATTGGTGGGTTTAACCGTAAATGGGGATTGCCTTTACCGCAAGTGCCAGCATTGGCTGCAGGCAGTGCGATCGTTTTTGAAGGTCTTAAGATGAATGAATCACAAATTCAACAACTTGAAGCTCAGGGAATTGGAGAGAGAAGAGAAGATGGTTTTGGACGAATTGCTATCAATTGGCTACAATATGAAAAGTTTACAGTCAGTTTAGCTCAGCCATTTAGTAGCTCTACTTCCTTGAAAAAAGGTTCGCGTCTTTTAGCTGAACAGATGACACAAAGATTGTTAGAACAAAAACTAGAGGAAGCACTGCAAAAGAAAGTAGGATATTTAACTTTGCAAGAAGGCATTAGTAACAGTCAATTATCACGACTACAGTCTGTTGCACGACAAGGACTTTCCAATGGCGATTTTAGTTTAGTTGTCTCACTGCTAAATAATTTACCATCGAAGGCGAAGAATCAATTTGAGCGCACAAAAATTGGCGATAAATCATTCAGACAACAGCTAGATGAGTGGTTGAGCAACCCAACTGATTGGATTAATGGAATAGAAGTAAGAATTGCTGATATCGATCGCAAGTTTGATGACGATCGCGCTAGAGAAGATAAGCTAGCTGAAAAGTACACGCTGCGGCTGATTATGGCGGTAGCGAAGAAGGCAACTAAGGAGAAAAAATGATGACTCAAGAACGTCTAAATCGCTGTCACCGCCCGATCGCCCAACGCATCATTGTACGGGGTACGTTAATCTTAGATACGCCGACTTGCTTGGGAAGCGGTGACGCAGATAGTCCAACGGATATCGCATTGCTGAGAGATAGTGTGAGCGATTGTGCGCTTTTAACTGGTGCATCGATTGCAGGTGCTTTGCGCAACTATTTGCGGGAGTACCAACACGGATACGGTGTAGAGGAACAAAAGGGCGATCGGGCTACTCGCTTATTTGGTGGTACTCGTCGCGATCCTGATGGCGAACAAAGTCCATTAATTATCAATGATGCTATCAGCAGCACTATTCCCACTGTGGAATTAAGAGATGGTGTAGAAATTGAAGCCATAACTGGCACGGCAAAACCAGGTCATAAATACGATTTGGAACTGTTAGCGGCAGGAACAAAATTTTCACTTTCCTTTGAATTATTAGTAGAGAAAAATAAAAATACTGGAGAACAGCAAGCATTAATTAATGATTTAGCATGGGCTTTACAAGGCTTAGAAAAAGGTGAAATTGGGATTGGCATGAAAAAGCGGCGCGGTTTTGGTTGCTGTCATGTCGAAGAGTGGCAGGTTTGGAACTTTAATTTGGCAGATGCTAATGATATAAATTTATGGTTAAAATTTGAGCATTGGCGTACAGGTTTCATACCTATATTTAACGTATACACATTAATTAAAGAGGGACTAACTCAAGCAGGACTTCAGATAGAAGAAAGTTGGGAAGATAAGCGCGATCGCTTCCTCATCCACGCCGAATTCAAATTAGTAGGTTCCCTCCTCATCCGTTCCGGTGAAGACTCAACTGGACGCGCTCCCGATGTCGTACACTTGAAATCTCATCGACCTAACGAATCCGCTCCAGTGTCAGTATTATCCGGTACAAGTTTAGCCGGAGTATTACGCCATAGAGCAGAGCGTATTGTCAAAACATTAGGTAGTTGCTCGCCTATTGTTGATAAATTATTTGGTTTTGTGGTTGGTAAGCAATCTCAAGCTAGCCGTTTGGTTGTCCACGAGAAAGTTATCAAAGATGCAACTGACTTAGTACAAAATCGGATTGCGATCGACCGTTTTACAGGAGGTGCATATCACGGCGCATTATTTGACGAACAACCTATATTTGGTGGTGATGAAACTCGCGTCTGTATTGAGTTAGAGTTGCGTAACCCGAATGAATATGAAATTGGCTTGCTGTTACTATTGCTGAAAGATTTGTGGACGAGTGATTTACCTGTGGGGGGTGAAAGCAGTATTGGCAGAGGACGTTTAAAAGGAATCAAGGCAGACTTAATACATCATCATCCACAAAATCCACAACAATGGGAAATTTTTGAGGAAAATGGAACATTGCACATTATCGATAAAGCTGATAAAGGGGGTTCGGGAGAATCAGTTAGAGATACGCTAGAAAGATTTGTCAAAGCATTGTTAGCACATTTAGGGAAGGAGGTAGAGGTATGAAGGATGCGATGGATTGTTCATCTCAAACTAAAGAATTCGTTAATGACGATGAGTTATGCAGTTGGCTAGAGGAGCAAGCCAAGTCTTATCAACTACCTTATTTGTTAGGTCATGCTGATGATGGGGTAATTTGGGGTCGTTTTGATGAGTTAAATAATTGGAAACTCACCACTGCTGAAAAGATATTTCACAAACCTAATTTTCATGTTTGCTTTCCCAAGCTACGGTTATTGACATTGCAACAATGTCGTGTATTTGGTAAAAATGGTGAAATATTCCTTTGGCAGAGTGGAGTGAAGTGGAAATGCCGTTTCATTGGTAAGTCAGAAGAGGATAAAATCACAGAAACCCAAATTCTCTATGGAACGCATGGAAAAGAGAGAGAAGGCTTTACCTTACTTTCTGATGGTTCTCAGGGACTCAGACACGCCGTACCATTAACAGGTATTACTTTTGATAAAGATGGGAAAAAACGTCCGGTTCGTCTTCTTGTACATCACTACATTACTTCTGATGATACAGGTATAGCTCGGATATATCTCAGCCGTCTTGTTGATTTAAAAACTCAGAAAAACTAGAAATATTGAGGATTTACTATGGCTCCTAAACATTTGAGACAAATACCAGAAAATCGGCAGGCGATCGCGCCTTACAATTTTGTCGAACTACCCGATCGAGTGGTAGAAGTGACTGAAGATTATCTGCCCAAAAGCAACTGCTACGATCCAAAGCGTCACACGGGAAAAATTGACTGTACTTTAACTACTTCATCACCTCTATACATTCGCTGCGGATTAACGACAGAAGAATTTAAAGATGGCAAAGAAGCTAAAGACTTGCCAGACTTCTTCTACACCAATCCAACTGCTGAAACTCAACAGCCTGTCATTCCTGGTAGTAGCTTGCGCGGAATGCTACGAACGCTTGTTGAAATTATTAGTTTTAGCAAGATAGAGCGAGTATCGGATCGGCAACATTTTTTCTTTCGGGCCGTTGCTACTACTGAAAATGATGATTCTTTAGCTCAAGCATACAAGAAATATATAAATCCTCAAAAGGTCAAGGCTGGTTATCTAAAAAAAGAAGGCGAGCGCTGGTTTGTTTGTCCAGCAAAATCTCTCAAAGGCGTTACATTTGCTTGGGTTAAAGAGGAAGATTTGTCAACTGTTGATTTTCCTAAATTAATCAAAATGGATGAGCCGGGATATTTACCTCAGCACATCCCCGTTAGCTTTAAGAATATCAATAAAAACAAGAATAACCGTTATTTCGCAGAGGATGTTAGCCCGCCTAATACTCATCCAATGAATAACGGGATGTTAGTCAGCAGCGGTAATATGAAACAAAGTGATGACTCTTCTAAGAAAACCACCCGCCGCAATCATTGTATAGTATTTCAGCAGAGTCCAAGTCCAAATAGACTAGAAATTGACCCTATTGCTGTTGAGCATTACTGCGATGCACTTACTGACTTTCAAAAGTCGAATCCGTTTGATAGTAATTTAGGAGTTTTACAAGATAGTTTGCCTATCTTTTACTGTCAGCCACAACAAAATGAAAAGGTTATAACTTTATTCGGTCACAGTCCTAATTTTCGCATTCCATATTCTCATCAAGGTGATGGAAAAGCTGCTTCAGCAGTTGATTTTATTCCTTATGGTTTAGGTAAGTCTGATAAAATAGACTTGGCTGATGCTATTTTTGGCTTTATTAAAGATAAACAAGCAGGAGAAGAACAAGCCAAAGCCCGTTGTGGGAGAGTATTTATCAGTGAGGCCATTTGTAAACAAACTACCCGTGACGATATATGGTTAACTGGCAACACAATCACACCTAAGATTCTTGCCAGTCCTAAACCAACCACTTTTCAACACTACTTAGTTCAAACCAGTCATGCTAAAAACGATTTGAAACACTATGCTAGTAAGCCAGATGAAGACACTATTATCCGCGGACACAAGCTCTACTGGCATAAAGGCTCATCTCCGGCAATTAAACATGAAAATCCCAATCATGTTTCGGATACGCAAAAAACCGAAATTAAGCCAATAAAGCCTGGAGTTGATTTTCAATTCACTATTTACTTTGACAATTTGACTCATGTAGAACTTGGGGCGTTATTATGGGTGCTTGATATTGCTAAAAATGAAAAATATCGCCTGTCATTAGGGATGGGAAAACCTTTGGGAATGGGAGCAGTCAAGATTGAGTCAAAATTGTATCTTAGCAAGCGCAACCGACGCTATAGCAGCTTATTCGACGGTCTTAATTGGGCAATTGGCGAAGAGTTTGAAGACAACCTAGATTATCCAATACTTTTTGAAAATTATGTGCTAGAAAAGATTCGGCAGACTGGAAAGTTCAGGGATATTGAGCGTATTCAAATGCTTTTAGCAATGCTGAGTTGGCAAGATAGCCCTTCGACAGATAAAACACGTTACATGGAAATTGAACGCCAAAAACAACCATTAGACGGCGATCCGAATGAGTATAAAACTCGGCGCGTACTACCTACACCATTGCAGGTAATAATACAAAAGCAAGGAAATAATCGCCCTACTCTACGAGCTTCTATACATCCCTACAACCAGGAATCATCCATCATGACCACTTCATCAGCTACAGAAGTTTCTCAATCTGACGACGCTAATAAATTTTCTGATGGTCAAATTGTAGAAGCTAAAGTTTTAGATATTGCAACTAAAGTTATAGACAGTAAAAAAACCAAGACTACGATTACCTATGAGGTCTATGGCTCAAAGCTTGGGAAGACAGAAGATTTTTATAAAAAGTCTGTTTCATTTGCTATTGGAGATATTGTAAAACTCAGAATTACAGAGGTAAAAAATGGCAATATCAAAAAATACGATCGTCTGGAGTAGCCCGATCGCTCTTTTTACTAAAAGCGATCGCCCCTCTCCCACCCATCTCACCAAGGACGATCGCCTATCTTATGCACTTGCAAAAAACGGCTACTATATTTACTATATTATGTGTATAAAGCTGGAGAGGATCTCGCCCTAGCAAGCATTGAGTTTGAATGTGCGATCGACCTGCTGTATGAAGGTGTTAGCTTTGAACAAGAGTGAGAGGTTGACTAATTCGCCGAAGCCACAACCTCAACAGAAGACATCGCTCGAATTTTTATCACGGCCCGCCGATTAGTTTGTCTGACTCCCGTACTAGCAATTCATTGACAATCGCCACATTATTTTTATAAATTTCCAATCGAATCGCGTTCCGGTCTGAATATTGGAAAGTTACAATATAGGTAATACCCCGATCGCGATCGGTGAAGCGGTACTGCGGTCTGCTTGTCGTACCCTTAACATCAAAACCTGTTAGGTTAATCTTACTACCATCTTGTTCGTTTTTAACGTAAAGGATGTAATAAGCCGGTTCCCACGCCCAAAAAGAAGCTTGCCACTTTGAGTTAGAAAAGGTTCCCCGAATCGAAAACTGCCCCACGGTTATTGGACAGTTGTTCACCTCGTCGTCAATTCCCTTACTGCTATCTAAATTAGCTTGACACGGCTGGTTTCGTTTGTCTGCCCAAGCTGCAAACGATAGAGATAAAGAAAGCGGTAAAGTGCAAACTGTTGCCCAGGCGATCGCTTGAATTTTTACCATGAGTTTTACCTCAGTTATTTGTCGTTTATCCCAACGAGTTTAACTGCAACTCCTCAAAAATTTCTAGATTGTTGCACAATTTAATACAGCCGCTTCTTCCACTACCCCATTTTATCAAAAGCGATCGCCCTTTCCCCGTGCTAAAATCATCTCTATAAAATACGCCACCTCAATTTTGGAGGTTATTATGCCCTCCAGCGCTTACAAAACCGTCAGTTCAGTCCTCAAAGAATTTCAAGTTACCTACACCGAATCAAATTTCATAGTAGAAACAGAGTTTCATGTCTCCGATTATTTTCGAGAAGATTTGGAATTTACTATGCGAGAAGGAGTGGTTGACAATTCTGAATTGGCAGTTGGCGAAAATTTGATTTATCCAGTGCTCAAAGAAGTTTGGAAGCACTATTACAGCGGATTTGTTTTGTGAGCCATCAATCTCTCACCTGCGACCAATATCTTTCAGGATTTCCTGAATATATTTTAGCTAAACGTTCTTCATTAGGAAAAGTTGTTTTTGAACAACCTTACTTTCTATTAGTTGAAGCGAAACAAGATAACTTTGAAAATGGATGGGCGCAGTGTTTGGCTGAAATGATTGCGGCACAGCGACTATAGTCATTTCAAATAAAAAAGAGACACTATTGAGCGCAGTAGGCACAGATAAGTTCATCTAAAGATGTGCCAGCA
>NZ_JAUBTN010000117.1:0-7208 GCF_036705055.1 Microcoleus sp. CZ3-B2
TTATCATTATTACCCAATTATATTTATGCACAAAGGGGTATTGACAAAATCTACTCCTTTCTAACTTGTTACCAATGTGCAGGGCCAGAAAAATGCGCGTTAGCGAAGCCCTCGAAGAGGATCGTCCAACAAACCTTCAAAGAATTTCAGCACAGTATCGACTTTTTCCTTAGCCTTTGCGATTTCCTGCGCTTGGGGAGTTCCCCATCCCATTATTTCACTGCTGAGGGGCTCAAGTCCCGGCATAAGTTAGTTAACCGTGACCAATTCTACCATCTTCAGAACCGCCAAATCTTTCGGCTCTTTCGGCAGCATTGCCGGTTCGGGATACTTAGTTTCTAGATAGTCAAGAATTGCTAGAGACTAGACGACAGTGAAGTCATCATCGACCAAAACAGGGATGCGGTGAAAAGGATTCATTTCCACAAATTCTGGATCTAAGCGATCGCCGTCTAAGTGATTTCTACTAATTCAAAGTTGAGGTTTTTTTCTATGAGGGCGATCCACACGCGGCGGGAGTTGGGGGAAATGGGACTATGGTAAAGTTTCATAATTGGTGTGCCTGGTTATTCAAAGCTAATAAAAGCCACATTTTGATTATGCACTTAGGCGGATCAGTTTTTGCTGCCTTCTCTCAAAGTTATTCGAGAGCTTGATCTGAAATTACTCTGAGCCGTTTACAGGCCTCCTCCGCCGTCATCGCCTCGCTAGTTTCCCACTCTGCCAAAGTTTATTCTAAGGCTTCAGATAGCGCTGGTTCATAAGCGATATTTTCCCATCCAGTATTCTGCTCTAAACTTTTCGTCATGTCTGCAAGGAGAACCTCTAAAAATTTAATATCATTCCCTATATCGGCAGCCTCATCCTCATCCTCATCTACATCTTCAATTACTTGAAAACGTTCTTTATAGGCATTTATTTGATGTTCAATGGCTTTTATAATAAATCTTAAATCTTTAAATGATAGATTCATATTATTTCCATTCCCAAGGACGAATATTTAGCAATCCCTAACTAGACGGTTGCTTGAAGAAGCATATCCTCTACTTGTCTAATTTGCTCCCAATCAATTGCTGCAACCCAAAGACTTTCCTCTTCAGAATATTTCACCACGCCATCCACTTCTAATTCTTCGCTATAGAGGGTGAGCAATTGACCATTTTGCAATTTAATATTTTGGCGGCTCAAATCTTCAATTGTACCAACACAATTCAGACGAAGGCGACTCTGTTCATCAGCATTATGAAAGTCTGCAAAGATTCTGGGATAACTCATATTTATTACTACACTTAAGATGATTTTTTTTATGGGGTGATTTACGCAACTGACTCACTTAGATGAGCTGGTAGGGTGCGTCAGACGAAGTGATGGATTAATATAACCAGGGTTTGAGGATCTGACGCACCCTAATCTATGTACCAGTTGCTAAGTCCTAGATGGGTTAGGAATCGTTGGTATCAGCAGAAGACTTGCTTGTTCTGGTGTTAAGCCAGTGAGAGTTGCATGATTTAAACTTCTGCCAGAAGTACGGATGACATCTCCACCTTCCGACCGAACTTTAGCCACTGTGGTAACACCCACTTGTCCATGAGGGATTCCTAATGCTAATTCTGCTATAGACAATTCTACTGCACATTCTACAGAAATTCCCGTTATGCCGCTGGGATGGGTTCCTATGGCACGTTGAATATCTTCTGGATGATTGCGACCACCACGAACTACTAAGGCTTCGTTGGGAATGATCTCTACATTTATTTTAGTCATTTTCAAATTTGATTAAAATTTCTAGTTTTAATGTCACCGCAGGGTTGGGCTATTAGGTTGTGACCTTGCGTTTTTAGTAAAAAAATATATTATTTAATATATCTGAAAAAAGTATTTAACCGATCTTCAGAGTTAAAGTTATGCCTACAGTAAAAGCAGTTCCCAAAATAACAGGGCGGGCCCTAAAGCCCGCCCCATCAAACTATCGATTATCGACTAGCGATTAGTAATCGAAGTCGCCGCCGCCCATGCCGCCGCCAGCGCCAGCAGCAGCGCCATCCTTCGGTTCGGGCTTGTCAACAACGATGCACTCGGTTGTCAGCACCATGCCAGCAATAGATGCTGCATTTTGCAGAGCAGAACGAGTTACCTTCGCAGGGTCAACGATACCAGCTTCAAACATATCGACAAACTCATTTGTCGCTGCGTTGAAACCAACGTTGAATGGCTTTTCTTTGACGCGCTCAGCGATGACAGCGCCGTTCAAACCAGCATTTTCAGCAATCCGCTTCAGAGGAGCAGCCAGAGCCCGGGCTACAATCAAAGCACCGGTCAATTCTTCGCCCTTGAGAGTGCTATTAGCCCACTCTTCCAATTGAGGAGTCAGGTGAGCCAAAGTTGTACCGCCGCCGGGGACGATGCCTTCTTCGACAGCAGCTTTGGTTGCGTTGATCGCATCTTCAAGACGCAGTTTGCGATCCTTCATTTCGGTTTCGGTAGCCGCGCCGACTTTGATGACTGCAACGCCACCAGCCAATTTGGCTAAACGTTCTTGCAGCTTTTCTTTGTCGTAGGAAGACTCGGTTTCGTCCATTTGACGGCGAATTTGTTCGCAGCGGGACTTGACGGCGACTTCGTTACCTTCGGCAACAATTGTGGTGTTGTCTTTGGTGATGGTGATGCGGCGGGATTTGCCAAGCATATCCAGCTTGGTGTTTTCCAGTTTCAAACCAGCATCTTCGGTGATTAGTTGACCGCCGGTCAATACGGCGATATCTTCTAACATGGCTTTGCGTCGATCGCCAAAACCAGGTGCTTTGACAGCAGTCACGTTCAACACGCCGCGCAGTTTGTTGACAACCAGAGTAGCTAAAGCTTCTTTCTCGATGTCTTCTGCAATAATCACCAGCGGGCGGCCGGAACGGGCTACTTGTTCGAGTACGGGTACTAAGTCCTGTACCAAGCCGATTTTCTTGTCTGTCAGGAGGATGAAGGGTTCTTCTAGAATCGCTTCCATCCGTTCGGTGTCGGTGACGAAGTAGGGAGAAATGTAGCCTTTGTCGAAGCGCATCCCTTCGGTGATTTCGAGCTCGGTGGTCATAGACTTCCCTTCTTCTAGGGAAATTACGCCTTCCTTGCCCACTTTGTCCATTGCGTTGGCAATCATTTGGCCGACTTCATCGTCGTTACCGGCAGAGATTGAGCCTACTTGGGCGATGGATTTGGAATCTTCTACTTGTTTGGCGTGTTCGGCAATTTTTTCGACCAAAAAGCTGGTTGCTTTGTCAACACCGCGTTTGAGGGCGATCGCATTTGCGCCGGCTGCAACGTTCCGCAGGCCTTCTTTGACCATTGCGTGAGCTAGAACGGTAGCTGTTGTGGTGCCGTCGCCTGCTGCGTCGTTGGTTTTGGAGGCGGCTTGACGGATCAAGGCAACGCCTGTATTTTCTACGTGGTCTTCTAGTTCGATTTCTTTGGCGATGGTAACGCCGTCATTGACGATTTGAGGAGCTCCGAATTTCTTTTCGAGAACTACGTTGCGACCTTTGGGCCCGAGGGTGACGGCCACTGCTTCGGCCAAAATGTCCATGCCGCGTTCGAGGGCGCGACGTGCATTTTCGTTGTAGATTATACGCTTAGCCATAGTTTTTGGGGATGAAAAGGTTTGAGATTTTTGATTGGGGAGGGATTTTAGTCATTTGTCCTGTGTCATTAGTTGTTTTGCGGCCTTGGCTTTAAACTGATGGCTGATGACGGCAGGACTGATGACTGATGATTAATTAGTTAACGATCGCCAGAATGTCTTTTTCGGCTAGCAAGACGTATTCGTCGGTGCCGAGTTTGATGTCGGTGCCTGCGTACTTCGAGTAGAGAACTTTGTCGCCAACTTTGACTTCCATTTCAACGCGCTTGCCGTCGTCATTGCGCTTGCCGGGGCCCACGGCCGCGACTTCGCCTACTTGGGGCTTTTCCTTTGCTGTGTCGGGCAGAAGGATGCCGCCGGCGGTTTTTTCTTCGCTAGCGCTTACTTTCACGAACACGCGCTCGCCTAAAGGTTTAACGGTAGAAACACTCAGTGATACTGCTGCCATAAATAAATCTCCAGATTACAGATCCTAGTCAGTTAGCCTGCCGGGGTCGCTATCAAAGCAACTGCCGACTGCTTGCTACTGACATATTAGCACTCTCGACTCCTGAGTGCTAATTTAGCTTTAGTTAGGGGCGATCGCAACTTATCTGTCTGTACGGGTTCCCGAACAGAAAATGAGGGGGAGAGTGGGAGGTGGGGAGATGGGGAGAGTGGGAGAGGGGGAGAGTGGGAGAGTGGGAGAGGGGGAGAGGGGGAGATGGGGAGAGAGGGGGAGATGGGGAGAGGGGAGAGAGAGGGGGAGAGGGGGAGAAGATTTTTGATTGAGCGTCGAAATATACAAATTAAATGCAGTACAGCTTATGGGAGATTTGGTGATGGGGTGATGAGGTGATGGCTTTCGATCGCCCAAAAATTACTATTGACGAATGAATATAATGACAAAAAATCAGGATGAATCTTGCAGCCAAGGCTTGAGGGCTTGTGTCAAAAGCCTGGGAATCGATCGAATCGACCGACATATTTTTATCTGTGCCGACCAAACGGTGCCTAAGTGCTGCGATCGAGAAACCAGTCTGGTAGCGTGGAATTACTTAAAAAAACGCTTGCAAGAATTGGGCCTGGACAAACCGAGTGCCGATCGGCCAAGCTGCATTTTTCGGACTAAAGCCAACTGCCTGCGAGTGTGCGCGTCGGGTCCGATTATGGTGGTCTATCCAGACGGAGTATGGTATCGCGACGTTACGCCCCCCGTCATCGAGAGAATTATTCAGGAACATCTGATCGGGCAGGAGGTCGTGGAAGAATACGCTTTTTTAACTCATCCTTTGCCACAGCCCGATCGCGGAAAACCAGCCATTTAAATTTATGTAGCGCTCTCAAAAAGCAGAGCGTTATAAATAAGGTGCTAAGTTGAAGGCTTTGAAGCTCAGATTCTCCGGCGCAAAAGGCGATCGCGATCGAACAACTGTACTTTCGGGTCAGTCTCTGGTAATCTTGCCGGTCGCTTTAATTTTTTTGAGGAGGGTGACGGGAAGAAGTTCGATCGGGCGACAATTTGCCCAAAAGTTTTTCAACAGCAGACATCAGGCAGTTTGCCAAACTACACTAGAAATAGTTAAATACGTAAGTAAGGAGTCTTTAAATTTTTCTAAATTATAAAGTAACAATTAAAATTGGGGCATCAACATACAATTGAACGTATCCAGATTAAATATCTTACGCTAAGCGCTTCGAGCGGGTCGATCCTATAAATCAAGGCCCGACCACATCATCGATGACTGTTGGCGAGGAAGATAATTTTTGTTAACTTCAGCCGGATCGTCATGATTAATCGGGCGATCGTCAGTCATAGGTTTTGGCTTTGTTCCTAGTGGTAAGGCATTTACAAACAAAGTCCGATCGCTGGGAAAGAAAGCGGTAACACCCGCCCCGCTTTCCCCTGAGCGCAATAGCATCACTCGCTTTCGCCGTCCGCCGTCAAGGGGGCGGCGGTGTCAGCGGGGGACAAAAATAAACAAGTGTGAAAACGAGAAATTGTGCGGGGTACTGTAGCGGGAACAAACATGAAGGATAACTCAGGAGACCAAAAAAGGCTGATGCTGGTTGACGACGACCCAAACTTGATCTTGCTAGTCAAGGATTACTTAGAATTTCGGGGTTATAACGTCATCACAGCAGAAAACGGCAGACACGCCCTAGAAAAACTCGAAGAAGAAATCCCCGACTTGATCATCTGCGATGTGATGATGCCAGAAATGGACGGGTACACTTTAGTCAGACAAATCAGAGAAGACCCGCGCACGAACTGGATTCCAGTTCTTTTCTTGTCAGCAAAAGGTCAAAGTTCCGATCGAGTAAAAGGCTTGAGCACTGGGGCTGACGTTTATATAGTCAAACCTTTTGAACCCGAAGAACTGGTAGCTCAAGTAGAGTCTTCCCTGAAAGCAGCATCTCGTTTAATTCGCCACTCTACTCCAGGTATTGAGAGCGGCCCAAGAATTAAAGCCCGTCGCCATGTCGAATTGACTCCAACTGAGTTAAAGGTGGTACAGTTGCTAGCGCAGGGTATGGCAAACCGCCAAATAGCAGACATCATGAATGTTAGCCAGCGGACTATAGAGAGCCACGTCAGCAATATGCTAGGCAAAACAGGTCTGCACAACCGAACAGAATTAGCTCGCTGGGCCCTGGAAAGCAAAAAGGCTTGAGCACTTCTACCCTCAGCTATCAAATTACGGGAGTATAAGGTAAAGTAATGCGCTGGGTGCAAGCCTGCTTGGCGGTAGTTTCAACCCCAATTAACTTTGACCCAACAGCCGACAACGACTGAACATGAGTTATCGGGAATCTGGTTCGATCGACCTTGCTCGGTCGATCGAATGCAAGCAGCTTTAAAAGAACCCTCTGGCGGTAGAGCCGAAAATATGAAATACTGGAGGGATGGAGTTTTCTGAAGTTTAATCTATTGCCTCAGTTAGCTCCATATTGCTAAAATGTGATATTTAGATTAACTTCTTTCTACAATTATTAGGTCTAAGTTCTATGACAAACTTAATGAACCGCCTTTCTATTTTTGTTGACGGGAACAATATGTTCTACGCTCAACAAAAGAACGGTTGGTTTTTTGATCCTCGCAGGGTGCTCGAATATTTCAAAACTTCGCAGCCAAATGTCATCTTGATCAATGCTTTCTGGTATACGGGTTTGAAAGACCCGCAAGATCAAAGGGGATTTCGAGATGCTTTAATTAGTCTGGGTTACACCGTTCGTACTAAGATTCTTAAGGAATATTACGATGATGCTTCGGGCAGATATTCTCAAAAAGCTAATTTAGACATAGAGATTGTGGTTGATATGTTTAATACGGTAGATCAATACGACCAAGTTGTGCTGTTTAGCGGGGATGGAGATTTTGAGCGGGCGATCGAGCTACTGCGATCAAAAAATACTCATATTACTGTGGTATCCACCGAAGGAATGATTGCTAGAGAGTTACGAAATGCTACAGATAGGTATATAGACCTGAATGAAATTCGGGAACATATCGAAAAAATGGATTATTAGTCATTAGTCATTAGTCATTAGTCATTAGTCATTAGTCATTAGTCATTAGTCATTAGTCATTAGTCATTAG
>NZ_JAUBTN010000118.1:0-7042 GCF_036705055.1 Microcoleus sp. CZ3-B2
TGACCCCATCTTTTTTTACCATAAATCGGTCAAACCTTTGTTAGCTATGGGTTTTAACGGGGTTGTCACCCCGTCAGTGGTTTTTTATCTCGGCTCAACTGTGAAAATACTAACCTCAGTGGAGCCGACCTCAGCGATGCAGACCTCGGTGAAGCTGATTTTTCTGAAGCGACTCTAATTGGCGCGAATCTAAGTAATACCAAACTACATCAAACAGGGTTTTGGAATTCTAACCTAAGTAAAGCTAACTTTAGTAGTGCGATTATGGATGAAACATCATTAGATGGTTCAAATCTGTGCCACGCTAATCTGATGGGAGCTAGACCCGATCCTGAATATGACGACTCAAATACAATCAATGGTAGTCCTGCATAGCAAGAAAAATCCAGGGTTTTAATTGATAGATAAACTGGCGTTATACTCATAAATAAAATACCAAATACCCAATATGATTGGAAAGCTTTTTGGAGAATAAAAGAGTTTTTATCACCAATCTAGATCTTCTTTGTCTCATCCTATTATTAAATCTTTCTATATAATTTGTCAGACCAGTCTCTTTTCCTACTGCCTTGTATCTTTTTTGAGGAAAAACTGTGACCTAGGCACTCCAAAAGTCTGTATAACTTACAGCACATTGACGATAAACAGGTGGCAAAGAATCCCATAATCCTTGAGCTCCAGATTGATCTCTTTTGCCAATATACACTCCTACAATTTATGAATGTTGATACATCAATTGCCAACCAAATCCACTGCTTGTTATCCTTATTGCCTACAAATGACCACATTTCATCACATTGAATAGTGAGCTTCCCTTTCTTTTTTGACTTCACTTATACTTCTCTTTTTACAGCTCCTAATTTTTTATAAACACATAGTATTGCAACCACCGTGACGACACCCCAGTCGCCCTCACAATCCCAGCCAGAGATATCTTTTCTAATCAAAGTCGATCTATCAACTCTTTTGTTGCTAATGAAATCGGTTGATGTCTGGGAGTCAGGACGAATTGTCTTCCACAATCTCGACATTTAAAATTTTGCTTCCCGGAGCGAGTGCGACCATTTTTCAATATGTATTCAGAGTTACACTTGGGACAGTTGATAAGCTAAAATTCAAGGTAGGTTATAAAGAATAAAATCATAACACATTTTCCTTGCTATGCAGGACTACCCAATCAATCTTTGCGGAAAATGGGAAGACGCTACTTGTGCAATACTGTCATGCCAGACAGAACCATCCGAAATGATAATTGTACAGCTTGATGAATGCTAAACCTTACTGAAAACAGATATACCCTCCGTTTGAATATTCATCATATTTCTGTTTCGAGAGGATTCAGGTCAGAAGATGATTGTACTATAATTCAGAAGTTAAAATAATTGACTACATAATTTATGAACGCTGAAGAATTGCTCAGACGGTATACCAGTGGAGAAACAGACTTTGCTGGGGTTGATTTGAGCGGTGTCGATTTTAACAAGGCAAATCTCCTTGATATCAATCTCACCAATACCAATTTGATTAATGCTAAGTTGAAAAGTGCTAAGTTGAGTGGTGCTAACTTGAGCGGTGCTAACTTGAGTGGTGCTAACTTAAATTGTATTGAGTTAAAAGATGCTAACTTGAGTAATGCTAACTTGAGCGAGGTCAACTTGGGTGGTGCTCAGTTGGAGGGTGCTAATTTTAGTGGTGCTAACTTGAGAGAAGCTTGGTTGGAAGGGGCTGACTTGAGTGGAGCCAATCTAAGTAATGCCTGCTTAGAAAACGCAACTTTGCACTATGTTGACGCGACTGATGCCAACCTCAGTGGAGCTAATTTGAAAAATGGTTTTTTATCTCGCCTCAACTGTGAAAACACAAATCTCACTGGAGCCGACCTCAGCGATGCAGACCTCGGTGAAGCTGGCTTTTATGAAGCGACTCTAATTGGCACAAACCTAAGTAACACCATGCTACATCAAACAGGGTTTGAAAATTCCGATCTTACTGGAGCTAACTTTAGTGGTGCAATTATGGATGAAACATCGTTTGATGGTTCAAATCTCAGTCACGCTAATCTGATGGGGGTTCAGCCAGAACCTAGTCTGATGGCAAAGAAGGTTAGGCTCATGGGAAAAGGGTTTGAAGATGGGATTTTATGCAATACTATCATGCCAGACGGAACTATCCGAAATGATAATTGTACGGATCGATGAATGGGAAACATTACTATAAAACGATTAGAAATTAAGGGTAAAAGTTATGAATGCGGAAGAATTAATCGGACGGTATGCTGCTGGTGAGAGAGACTTTATTGGCGCTGACTTAAGGAACATCTGTCTGATGGATACTTTGCTAACGGGCATCAACTTAAGTAATGCCAATTTGGAAGGTGCTTTGGTGATGCGAAGCTTTCTCATTAATGCCAACTTGAGTAATGCTAACCTGCAAAGGGCTAATCTTTCAAACATATATCTCAGTAATTCTAACTTAAGCAATGTCAATCTTATAGATGCTAAATTGACTGATGCTGATTTAACAGGTACTCAACTAACTGGTGCTGATTTAACAGGTGCTGATATAAGTGGAACAAAATTGATTTTTACAAACTTAAACAAAGCAAAAATAACTGATATAAAAACCAGCCAACTAACCCTTTTCTGTCATACCGTTATGCCAGATGGGATAGTTGAAAATAACCCAATAAAAGAGCTTGAAGGTCAAGAAATTCTCCGGCGCTATGCTGTTGGAGAGAGAACCTTTGAAGGTATAGTTTTGTATCGTTCTGATCTCAGAGGTGCTAACTTGAAAGATGTTAATATGTTCTGCGCTCACTTAAGCTATGTCAACTTAAGCAATGCTATGTTAGAATTTTCGAGTTTGATAGGAGTCACATTCATCAATTGTGATTTGAGGGGGGCTAACTTGGCGATTTGTGATTTGACTAACGCAAGGTTTATTTATAGTGACTTGAGAAATTCTAAAATTGAAGGTAGCGATATAACCTGCACCAGCTTTATAGAAATTAATTTTCAAGGTTCTGTGTTCCAAGGCCAGGGCCAGTCACCTCCTTCCTGCTACAACGTTACTTTAGAAAATGGAGAATTTCTTAAGGGTTGGAGCAATTGCTACAAAGAAAGTGCAGAAACTGAACAAAATGGAGATTTTTTTTAAAGGAGTTGTGAGGTGAGCTTTTTTGATGTCAATAGAAGAGTTCAGGACTGGAAAATGAGTCCTGCCCTGACAATCTTCATCTGATATAGAATTCAACTTTGAATGTCATTAAACATCTTCATAAACTCCATTTTGACTCAGGAAAAACACACAGAAAATAAATTTTCGTGAAAACAAGCCTATTCCGAATATTTACCATTATTCTTAATAGTTCCTCGAATATTCTCATCGGTAATATTTGAAAGAAAATTAAAAATTTGATTGCTGTCACTATTTCCAGTCTCATTAAGAATATCTTCAAGCTGTTGAAGACTAATCCGCCAAGTCTGTGGGTTTCTCCAATCACTCACATTTGCTATATTCAGGCGGTTTTCACCCAAGAGTTCATTAAGTGGATGCGGGTATGGATTACTCCAGTCATTCGGTTCTGCCCGGTTAGGCGTGATAAACGTAAAAGTAGTTGTGTCTGATGTAATATCTGCACCGGGCTGAGGCAAAGCGACAATGGTCTTCCATGTCCATTCAGGAATGTAAATGTTATTGACAAAATTTGTAGGATTTGTAAATCCCTGGTTGATTGTGGTTTCAAGAAGTTTTGGGACATTAGTTTTTTTCTGTGAATCCCAAGTATTTCCTAAACTACCCGCGACAATGTAAAGTTCTTGTCCTTGTTGAACACGCTGTTGTACCCTGTTTTCAATGTTAAACCATGCAGAGGCAATTAATGGATTTGTTGCAAAAAATCGATTGTTGTCCATTGATTGTGCAATTAAATTAGTCCCCATGTATGTTTCTATGGCATCTTTAGGGTTTCTGTTTCTATCTCTATCAGGAATTAAATGACCTTTATCCATTCCTACCCAAGGTTGCCGAAATACAGTACCATCAATTTGAGGCAGGTTATAATCTGCTGAGGTGGGCGACAAAAAAGGATCTGCTATGAACTGGATGTCTGTTCTTGTACTAGATGGTACAGTCCACGATTTATTAACTTGCCAACTCACCCAGTTAGAAAGTTTTCTTTGAGTATTGTAGGATACTACATATCCTGGTTTTTCTATCAGTAAGTTTGTAGGTTGTTCTTGAGTTAAATCCCATCTAGCGTTAGTAGGGTTGCCAAGCTGGAGGTGTGGACTCTTGAAAAATACATTATCTATAATAACATTTGCATTGTCATCACCTTCTAGGCTAAACGTCAGCTTAGCTGGTTTTCCTACAGATTTTGCGAAATCTTCGTAAGCCAGTAATTGCAAGGGTAACTGAAAAGTTTCAAATCCTGTTCTTCCAAATCCAATACTATTGATATTCTGGCTATAGATTTTTCTAATTTCATCGACATCTTCTTTGTTGGCCTCAGCTACAGTAACGGAATCCTGAGCTAGATTTATTCTCTTTATTGGTATGTTTACTCCTTCTACTTCAAGTTTTACATTGAGTATTCCACTTCTGCTGGGAGCGTGAACATCAAACCGCAAATTTCCCCAATCATTTAGCATAAAGCGATTATGGGAGATGCTTTCACCACCTTTTAACTTCAGAGCATAATTGGGTTGATAATCTTGAGCTTGAGAGTTAATACCTAATAAGCTCAAGTAATTGGAAAAATTGGGAGATTGTTGAGCTATCTCATTCCACTCTACAAGGTTGTTGATAGGTGACACCAAAGTTGATGTGGCACTATTATGAAAAGACCACCCAGGAATTTCCTTAGAGATAGTATTCCGACCAAATTCTTCAGCCCCACTCTTATTCGGAATAAACTGGTCAAAATTCCCATTAAACAGAGTAGGAACCGCATAATCTCCCCGCATACCAGCAGAAAGAGTATTATCAAAACTCACCGGAACGCGCCCAACCGAACTAAACGTCCGTTGCTCTTTACCTCCACCCAAAACAGAATAAAACCAACCCTCACCAACCCCTTCACCATTGCCATTATCATACCAAGGTTTAGCTGCCGGGAAATTGGGATCGAACAATTCGGGTTTACCCATTTTACCCAACATATCGTTAACTGCTTGAGGATTCTCAGAGGCCTCCACATGAGGATACTGAAGTAAAACTTCCTCCAGGTCTAAATCAACCGTCCCAGCATACCATCCAAATGCTCGCTTGTGCGTCCCTGCAATACTATCATCTTTCGTAAACCCAATCCGACTATTTATCCGATCTGGTTCCCCCTCACGAGTACCCAGTAAAATCTCTCGGTCTGCTTGCCCTAAAGTAACACCATTAACTGTCGGAAAATTCAGTCCCGCAGGTTTAGGATTCTTATCCAATTCCTCTTGTGGAAGTTGACCCAAAGCACGACCGTTGGGAGTAGCAGTCAAACCATTAGGATTAGCCACAGTCTGGTAATAGTTATCAGCAAACGTAACATTATTCCAAACCTGAACTTTTGGTTCGTAGAAATCGCTAAAATTTGTGCTGATAAAACCAGGTAATTGTAAATTCAAACTAGGTTGGTAGAAATCGTGCGGGTCGATTGTTGTCATTTGGAGGTCTCGGTCAGCCATAGATTTGCCGCCCGCTTGGGGGAAGAAAGTCCCTAAACGCTGTACGATTTCGCTATTGACAACAGTGCCCCGACTGAAGCCCATGAAGTGCAGCGGCGAATTGAACAAATCTCCCTGCTGGCGAATCAGGTTTCCTTGGCTGTCGTACAACCGCTGGAGTTGATTGTTTTGATACTCTCCAACCTTACCCCCTAATGCCAGATCCAACTGCACCAGAGAAGCAAATATTGCATCAGCCGCACCCTCAGAAAAGCCAACGTCAGGAATGACTGATTCTCTGTCTAACGACCATTCAGGTAGCAACACTAACGGTTTGTTCTGGTTGAGGTATTTAATCTCCTTTCCATCTATAGCCACACCTTTTTTTAAGTTATTTGCCAAAGTTGACAGATAATTAGCATCGCTGGTCTTAAGCCCCCCGGTCAACTCAGTTATCACCCGTCCCTGTATATCTATAGGAATCCAGTTACCTGTAGGCTTGTCATAGCGCATAATTAACCCGCTGTTTTCAGGTGTGTTGCCGCTAACAGTGGAAATTTTGTTGGCCATTTGGAAAAAGGAATCAGGAATCCCAGATTGGTTAGGCAAAAGTGTAAAACCATGAGTCAACACGCTCACGCTGTTGAAAGGACTGTTGCTAACAGGAGGTATGGTTTTAAACTGCCCAAAATCTTTGGTCACAGCCCCGCTATTACTCACAGCTTCTACAGCAAAATTGTAGTTCTGCCCCGCAGTAAGACTCCTCGGTAGCGTGAAGTTAGTGCTAGTATTTGCGGGGTCATTTAAAGGTTGGTCAAGAGGCGTAATCCCGTCGTGTCCGTACCACTTGCCAGTATCTTTCTTCCAAGTTGCCGTCAGAATCCGGTTGGGATTGAAATCGTCATAACCGTTCCAAGGCTTGGAAAGAAGTTGACGCTTTTGTGTTTCCGAGAATCCGGGAAGGAGTGCCGAATCCGATAAATCGACAACCTTATCCCAGGGCAACAAACCCTCCCCTTTATCGAAGGTACTGACAAAAAGATTAACTTCTTTCACATCCTCCCAACCCGGAGCAAACTGCCATTCAAAAGTAGGAGTCAGGTCACTTGTAGTTGCGCCAGGCCCCTTCAAATCCAGCCAGTCAGTCGGTGCAATGCTCAAATCCCGTAAATTGCCGGCTGTAGCGACGGGTGCGCGTGTTGTCCCCGGCAGCACCCCATAAGTAAACTGATTAGCAGGTCGGTTCTCCTTAGTAATCCCATAGTCAAACACCCTAACCTTCTTTTATTCCTTTTTATAATACCTAGAAAATTGGTAATTGCTCAACTAGGGGAAAAAAGGGAGCCATCAATAGAGAGAGCTTGTTGAATAGATTGATAAGCCGTCAAGCC
>NZ_JAUBTN010000119.1:0-6149 GCF_036705055.1 Microcoleus sp. CZ3-B2
CAGCACTAATGACTAATGACTAATGACTAATGACTAATGACTAATGACTAATGACTAATGACTAATGACTAATGACTTCTTTTGTGACTAAATGTTACAAACAAAGAAGCAAAAGTTAACTCAGGAGAATCCGCCTTGGTACTCTACAGCCCGAAAGTTGAACCCAGCCAGCAGCAAAACCTTTCCCCCATCGGTGGTTTTGCGGGGCGGCACATTGGCCCGACAGGAAGCGAAATCCAGCAAATGCTGGATGTTTTGGGTATTTCCAGCCTCGATGAGTTGATTGACAAAACTGTTCCAGCGGCGATTCGCATGAATCAACCCCTGCAACTTCCCGCAGCGCAAAGCGAGTACGCTGCTTTGGCAGAATTGAAAGAAATTGCTGCAAAAAATCAGATATTTCGATCGTACATCGGCACAGGATATCACGACTGCATCACACCGCCGGTCATCCAGCGGAATATCCTGGAAAATCCCGGCTGGTATACAGCTTACACTCCCTACCAAGCCGAAATTGCCCAAGGACGATTGGAAGCTTTGCTGAATTTCCAAACGATGATAATCGACCTCACGGGTTTGGAAATTGCTAACGCTTCCTTGCTGGATGAGGGGACTGCGGCGGCGGAAGCGATGGCGGTGAGTTACGGCGCTAGCAAAAAGGGGGCGAAAGCATTTTTTGTTTCCCGAGATTGTCACCCTCAAACTCTGGAAGTGGTGCAAACTCGCGCTAAACCGCTGGGAATTGAGGTTATTGTGGGCGACCATCAAAGCTTTGAGTTCGATCGTACAATCTTCGGCGCGCTCCTGCAATACCCAGCAACAGACGGCACAATTTACGACTATAGGGATTTTATTCGATCGGCACACCAAGCCGGCGCATTAGTCACAGTCGCCGCCGACATTTTAAGCCTTTGCTTGCTTACGCCCCCCGGCGAATTCGGCGCTGACATCGCCGTAGGAAGCACCCAGCGCTTCGGAGTACCGATGGGATTCGGAGGGCCCCACGCAGCCTATTTCGCCACAAAAGAAGAGTTTAAACGGCAAGTTCCGGGGCGAATTGTCGGGGTTTCTAAAGATGCTAACGGCAAATCTGCTTTGCGTTTGGCTTTGCAAACTCGCGAACAGCACATCCGCCGCGAAAAAGCAACTAGCAATATTTGTACTGCTCAAGTTTTGCTGGCAGTGATGGCGAGTATGTATGCTGTTTATCACGGCCCGTCTGGACTCAGAGACATTGCCGAGAAAGTATGGAGTTTAACTGCACTTTTGGCATCCGGTTTAAGAAGTTTCGGATACAAAATTGGTTCTCAACCTTTCTTCGATACTCTGCGAGTAGAATTGGGAGACAAACCGCTGTCAGAACTTCTAGCAACTGCCCAACTTCGCAACATTAATCTTCGAGTTTTTGATGAGGCGACAGTCGGAATCACTTTAGATGAAACTGTGACTGTTGAAGATGTGCAAGATTTATGGGAAATTTTCGGACAGCATAAGGATTATATCAGGGTCGAGGGGGAGAACGCTCTCAACATTCCGCTGGATGCAGACGCATTAAATTCCTATTTGACTTTACCAGATTTTTGCGATCGCACAACCAGCTATCTCACCCATCCAGTTTTCAACAGCTACCATTCCGAAACCGAACTTTTGCGGTACTTGCACCGTTTAGAAACCAAGGATTTATCGCTAAACACATCAATGATTCCCTTGGGCTCCTGCACGATGAAATTGAACGCAACAGCCGAGATGCTGCCGGTAACTTGGGCCGAATTTGGCAAGATTCATCCCTTTGCGCCCCGCAATCAAACTCGCGGCTATCAAATGATGTTCGTGCAACTCGAACAGTGGCTGGCAGAAATCACCGGTTTTGCGGGAATTTCCTTGCAACCAAACGCCGGTTCCCAAGGCGAATACGCGGGATTGTTAGTCCTTCGCCAATACCACGAACACCGAGGAGAATCTCACCGCAATATCTGTTTAATTCCCCAGTCAGCCCACGGGACAAATCCGGCTAGCGCGGTAATGGCGGGGATGAAAGTAGTTGCTGTCGAGTGCGACTCTCAGGGGAATATTGATGTCGCCGACTTGCAAAAAAAAGCCGAGAAACACAAAAATGAACTGGCTGCTTTGATGGTGACATATCCATCTACCCACGGCGTATTTGAGTCAGAAATTAAAGAGATTTGCGAGATTGTCCACAACTGCGGCGGACAAGTTTATATGGACGGCGCAAATATGAATGCTCAAGTTGGTTTGTGCCGCCCCGGTGATTTTGGTGCTGATGTTTGTCACTTAAATTTGCATAAAACTTTCTGCATTCCTCACGGCGGCGGCGGCCCTGGCATGGGGCCGATTGGAGTTATGCCTCATTTGGTTTCTTTCTTACCTGATGTTTCGGGAGAACCCAACCCAGAGAAAGATAGCAATTCTATAGGTGCTGTTTCGGCGGCGCCTTGGGGAAGTGCTAGCATTTTGACTATTTCTTGGATGTACATTCGGATGATGGGAGGAGTCGGTTTAACTGAGGCGACAAAAGTTGCAATTCTTAATGCTAATTACATGGCGCATCGGTTAGAATCCTATTATCCGGTTTTGTACAAAGGGAAATCGGGTTTAGTGGCGCACGAGTGTATTCTGGATTTGCGCCTTCTCAAAAAATCTGCTGCTATCGAAGTTGATGATATAGCTAAGCGGTTGATGGATTACGGCTATCACGCGCCGACAGTTTCTTGGCCTGTCGCGGGTACGGTAATGGTGGAACCGACGGAGAGCGAATCAAAACAGGAATTAGATTGTTTCTGCGATGCGATGATTGCGATTCGAGGCGAAATTGCGGAGATTGAACAGGGTAATGTTGATGCCCAAAATAACGTCCTGAAAAATGCGCCGCACACCGCAGAATCTCTGATGGTTGATGAGTGGAATCGTCCTTATACTCGCGCGCAAGCTGCTTATCCGACGGCTTGGACTCGCGAATATAAGTTTTGGCCGGCGGTGGGCCGGATAGATAATGCGTTTGGCGATCGTAATTTTGTGTGTTCTTGTTTGCCAATGGAGGCTTACACTGAAGGTTAAATAACTTAGTATGGTGCGTCAGAGGCTGTTATTTGTGAATAAATTGACTGCTAATTTCTGACACAGCCTATTAACTAATGCCTGGTTGCTGTAGGGGGCGGGTTCACAATAATATTTGTCAGTCAACGACAATCTAAATAAACCCGCCCCCATCACTATCAATATCTCCCGAATTCGGAATTAATAGATAATCCGGTGGACGGCTGTGGGTTGAGAAATATCTAGATTTTTCAATTGATATCAAATCCGGTAGCATTGGAATTATATAGTGCGAGCATCCCCGAAGAGCGATCGACTTCGCTCTTCGGAGACGCTCGCACTATCAATGATTGAAATATATAATTCCGATGCTATCAGAAACGATATAAAATGTTGATGAACCAGCCCAGATGGATATCATAAATCATCGAAACTTATGAACAAAAATTATCCCAATCGATTGAATTACGGCGGGGGTTGATCCTAATCTATGTCAATTAAAGACAATCTAAATAAACAGGCCCTATTTGTTATTATTAGGGGCATTTAAGGAACAATTAAAATTTAAAAAATCTTCAATTACTAAGTAAAACAAAAAATGAATAAACGATTTTGGTTGCGATCGCCCTCCAACAAACTAGGTTGGATTATCCTACTATTATTAGGCGTTTTGGCTGCTTTGGCAACGATCGCCACCGCAGTTTACTTCAAAAGCCCGATCGCCCAAACAGCAAATCTCACCTTATCTGTAGACGTTACAGCCGATCGCCATTCCATCAGTCCCGACATCTACGGTATGAATGATTATGCGATCGATCCGGCCCTCGCCCAAGAGTTGCGAATTCCGGTGGAACGCTGGGGGGCTAATCACACCAGCCGCTATAACTGGTTAGTCGATTCTTCCAACAGCGGCGATGACTTCTTTTTCGTGGGTGGCGGCGACAATAAAAATCCTGTTCCCGGCGATTCGATCGATAAAATTGTCAAAACCAACCGCAAAAACGGCAGCAAAAGCATCGTCACTATCCCGATAATTGGCTATGTAAATAAATTGAGCATCTGGAATTGCGGCTTTCGAGTATCCAAATACGGCGCGCAAGAAAAAACCAATCCTTATATTTTTCCAGAAGGCGACAAGTGCGGTAACGGAAAGCGTCCAGATGGCAGTTTAATAACTGATAATAATCGCCTTGATGTTAGTATTGTTAGCGATGCTGCTTTCCAGAAAGCTTGGGTTCAACATTTAGTTAACACCCACGGTACTGCTGAATCGGGCGGCGTGCAAATTTATCAAATGGACAACGAACCTAGCGGCTGGGGAAACACTCACCGCGATGTTCATCCAGAAGCGACGAGTTATGACGAATTGCGCGATCGCACTTACCAATATGCGTCAATGGTAAAGGCCACAGATCCCACCGCTAAGGTACTCGGCCCGTCGGATTTTGGCTGGCCTGTTTATGTGGATTCGGGAGTAAAGGGCGATCGCGAAAAACACGGCGGTGTCTGGTTTGGGCGGTGGTACTTGCAGCAAATGCGCGCCTACGAACAGCAAAAAGGTGTTCGCATCCTCGACTATTTTGACGAACACTACTATCCTGTCGTCGATGACCTCTGTTTGGCGAATTGTCCCGCCGGTGATGCTAAGACGCAAGCAGCCCGGTTGCGATCGACTCGTTCTCTGTGGGACAGCACTTATACTGATGAAAGTTGGATTGGTAAATCGAATCCGCCGCTAACAATTATTCCCCGGTTTAGAGACTGGATAAAGCAAGATTATCCAGGTACAAAACTTGCAATTACTGAATACAATTGGGGCGGTTTGGAGTCGATGAACGGCGCGTTAACTCAAGCCGAGATTCTGGGGATTTTTGGGCGAGAACAACTCGATTTAGCGACGCTGTGGGGGCCTCCGAAGTCTTCTGAACCGGGTTCCTATGCCTTCCGCACGTACCTGAATTATGACGGGAAGGGCAGCAAGTACGGCGATACTTGGGTGCGATCGCACAGCACAGACCAGGAACTTTTGTCAATCTACGGATCGCAACGCACTAACGACGGTGCTTTGACGCTGGTAATTATTAACAAAACTAGCCAAAAGTTGACTAGCAACTTAAGTTTGAAAGGATTTAAATCGGCGGGTAAAGCTCAAGTTTACACTTACAGCGAGGCAAATTTGCGGGCGATCGTCCGTCAGAGCGATTTAGCTGTCAGCGGTACTGAATTCAAGGCAAATTATCCCGCTAATTCTATCACTTTGGTTGCTATTCCCAAGGAAAAAGCTTAGTCATATTGTTTTCGCTTGCATCGGAATGATTTAACCACAGAGTACACAGAGTACACAGAGGGAGAAAATATATATCTGAATCATTCCGATGCTAGGGGATTTGATATCAGTTGTCAAATCCCCTAGCATTGGAATTTTTACTGTGGCGACTAATCCCCGCTAATCTCCACCAACCTTTCACCTGTTCTCAAAAGTTCCAGCGCATCTAACAACGTTGCACTGAGAATCTCTCGCAACCGATCGTTTGATGTATTGCCACACGTCAACCAAATAATTTGTGGGGGGGAATCAAGACGATCGACTAAATCAACAAAATCACTGTCTTTAGTCCTCAAAATAACTCCCTGCGCTTTGGCTGCCTCGAAAATCTCAGGATCTTCAGCATCTCTCAGTCCAATGTCGCGCAAGGCTACCGCTGCTACTCCTAGTGTATTAGTCATCCAGGTTGCGATCGCAGGTGACAGATGTGCATCTACCCAGATCGTCATGCAACCAATACTGGATGATTAAGTTTACGTGAGGCGTACAAAAGAGATGCTTTGAGGTCGTCTATTTCCAGATCGGGCATTTCTGCGAGAATTTGTTCCGCACTCAAACCAGCCGCAAATAAGTCTAGTACATCTGATACCCGAATTCTCATGCCGCGAATACAGGGACGACCGCTACACTGTCTGGGATTAATTGTGATTCTTGCAAGTAGTTCCAACATTCAAGTTAGTGATGGTAAAAACTTATAGTCATTTCAAATAAGTATGAGACTATTTAAAAATGAGGTAAAATGAATAAAAATAGTGAAGCTGCTAGGAAA
>NZ_JAUBTN010000120.1:0-2500 GCF_036705055.1 Microcoleus sp. CZ3-B2
AAGCGGGAATCCATTTTGACTTTGACCTTGGTTCAGCGAGCGCAGAGCTGGCCGCGACGGCGCTTGGATTCCCGCCTGCGCGGGAATGACGGTGGTGTTGGTTGAAGATTGAGCCTTGAGCCGCTCATCTGCAATGACCCGAGTACAGGCTGGGCGCAGCGCTTTAGTTGGGGTTTTCTGCGCTCAAAGTAAAACCCCGGACATCGTTGGATATCCGGGGTTTTGGTATAGCGCTTGACGATGACCTACTCTCACATGGGGAAACCCCACACTACCATCGGCGATGCATCGTTTCACTTCTGAGTTCGGGATGGGATCAGGTGGTTCCAATGCTCTATGGTCGTCAAGCAATTCGTTGCTGTGCGTTGTTTAGTCCACACGGCGTAAAGGGGTGGGTCTGTGATAGAAATGTTTTTTCATAGCGGTAACTGCAATCCCAATCCAAGTTCGGATTGTCGTTCATCGGTGTCATGACCACACCAAATTGCTTGGGTGTTATATGGTCAAGCCACACGGGCAATTAGTACTGGTTAGCTCAACGCCTTGCAACGCTTACACACCCAGCCTATCAACGTCGTAGTCTTCGACGGCCCTTTAGGGGAGTCAAGCTCCCGGTGAGA
Source organism: Microcoleus sp. CZ3-B2 (assembly GCF_036705055.1). Taxonomy (NCBI): domain Bacteria; kingdom Bacillati; phylum Cyanobacteriota; class Cyanophyceae; order Oscillatoriales; family Microcoleaceae; genus Microcoleus; species Microcoleus sp. CZ3-B2. Next base: position 621 of record NZ_JAUBTN010000120.1, read on the forward strand.
TCTCATCTTGAGGCAAGTTTCCCGCTTAGATGCTTTCAGCGGTTATCTTTTCCGAACGTAGCTACCCGGCAATGCCACTGGCGTGACAACCGGAACACCAGGGGTTCGTCCACTCCGGTCCTCTCGTACTAGGAGCAGCCCCTCTCAAATCTCAAACGTCCACGGCAGATAGGGACCGAACTGTCTCACGACGTTCTAAACCCAGCTCGCGTACCACTTTAAATGGCGAACAGCCATACCCTTGGGACCGGCTTCAGCCCCAGGATGTGATGAGCCGACATCGAGGTGCCAAACACCGCCGTCGATATGAACTCTTGGGCGGTATCAGCCTGTTATCCCCGGAGTACCTTTTATCCGTTGAGCGATGGCCCTTCCATACAGAACCACCGGATCACTAAGACCTACTTTCGTACCTGCTCGACGTGTGGGTCTCGCAGTCAAGCGCACTTTTGCCTTTATACTCTACGCACGATTTCCGACCGTGCTGAGTGCACCTTCGTACTCCTCCGTTACTCTTTGGGAGGAGACCGCCCCAGTCAAACTACCCACCATACACTGTCCTCGATCCGGATAACGGACCAGAGTTAGAACCTCAAAGTTGTCAGGGTGGTATTTCAAGGTTGGCTCCACATGAACTAGCGTCCACGCTTCAAAGCCTCCCACCTATCCTACACAAACAAATTCAAAGTCCAGTGCAAAGCTATAGTAAAGGTTCACGGGGTCTTTCCGTCTAGCCGCGGATACACTGCATCTTCACAGCGATTTCAATTTCACTGAGTCTCGGGTGGAGACAGCGCCGCCATCATTACGCCATTCGTGCAGGTCGGAACTTACCCGACAAGGAATTTCGCTACCTTAGGACCGTTATAGTTACGGCCGCCGTTTACCGGGGCTTCGATCAAGAGCTTCGCCGAAGCTAACCCCATCAATTAACCTTCCGGCACCGGGCAGGCGTCACACCCTATACGTCCACTTTCGTGTTTGCAGAGTGCTGTGTTTTTAATAAACAGTTGCAGCGGCCTGGTATCTTCGACCGGCATGAGCTTACGGAGCAAGTCCTTCACCCTCACCGGCGCACCTTCTCCCGAAGTTACGGTGCCATTTTGCCTAGTTCCTTCACCCGAGTTCTCTCAAGCGCCTTGGTATTCTCTACCTGACCACCTGTGTCGGTTTGGGGTACGATTTCTAGTTACCTGAAGCTTAGAGGCTTTTCCTGGAAGCATGGCATCAACCACTTCTCTTTCTAAAAGAAAGATCGTCATCAGTTCTCGGCCTTGATCTCCCGGATTTACCTAAGAAATCAGCCTACCACCTTAAACACGGACAACCAACGCCGTGCTGGCCTAGCCTTCTCCGTCCCCCCATCGCAGTAACTACAAGTACGGGAATATTAACCCGTTTCCCATCGACTACGCCTTTCGGCCTCGCCTTAGGGGTCGACTCACCCTGCGTCGATTAACGTTGCGCAGGAACCCTTGGTCTTCCGGCGTGGGAGTTTTTCACTCCCATTGTCGTTACTCATGTCAGCATTCGCACTTCTGATACCTCCAGCCAACTTCTCAATTGACCTTCACAGGCTTACAGAACGCTCCTCTACCGCTCATCCTAAGATGAACCCGTAGCTTCGGTGTATGGTTTGAGCCCCGTTACATCTTCCGCGCAGGCCGACTCGACTAGTGAGCTATTACGCTTTCTTTAAAGGATGGCTGCTTCTAAGCCAACCTCCTAGCTGTCTAAGCCTTCCCACATCGTTTCCCACTTAACCATAACTTTGGGACCTTAGCTGACGGTCTGGGTTGTTTCCCTTTTCACGACGGACGTTAGCACCCGCCGTGTGTCTCCCGTGCTGACACTCACTGGTATTCGGAGTTTGCATGGGG
>NZ_JAUBTN010000121.1:0-5601 GCF_036705055.1 Microcoleus sp. CZ3-B2
AGATTGGGAGAGGGGGAGAGGGGGAGATTGGGAGAGGGGGAGAGGGGGAGATTGGGAGAGGGGGAGAGGGGGAGAGGATTTTTGAGATAGCGTGGAAATATACAATTTAAATGCACAACAGGTTTATATTTGTTGTTAAAAATTGGTTTTAAATATACCTAAAGATAGATTACAAATTAGCGCGAGTGTTTGTTTTATGGTTATTGATTTTGGACGGGAAATTTGCGGCAATCTTGACTCGGCGGAGTCTCGCGAGTGGTTGGTCACAAACGGGATCGGCGGTTACGCTAGCGGGACGATCGCCAATCTGCTCACTAGGCGCTATCACGGGCTGCTGGTAGCCGCCCTTAAACCCCCGCTGGCACGGACTTTGATGCTCGCCAAGCTCGACGAGACAGCCGTATATGCCGATCGCCCTTATCCGCTTTATACAAACCGCTGGGCCGACAGTGCGATCGAACCCCACGGCTACAACTTAATCGAAAGCTTCTACCTCGAAGAAACTACCCCTGTTTGGAGGTTTGCCCTCGGCGACGCTATTTTGTCCAAGCGGATTTGGATGCAGCAAGGTGCTAACACAACATATATTCAATATTATTTGCACCGCGCCTCAAAGCCAGTATCCCTCGCTGTCAAAGCCCTAGTCAACTACCGCGACTACCACCACACAACAAGGGCTAGCGACTGGCCCGTGAGGCTAGAAACCTTGACAGATGGGGTTTGCGTCACCGCTTTTGAAGGAGCCGCACCGCTTTATCTGCTGACAGATGCCGAACCAGAGGCTCAATTCCGAGTCTCGGCTCCTTTATACAATTGGTACTACGGATTTGACCTCGCGGCTGAAAAACGGCGCGGATTGGAGTATTGCGAGGATCACTTGCACGCGGCGACTTTTCACTTGACCATCGCACCGGGAAACTCTGTCACATTGATAGCCAGTACCGAGAAAAATCCCGAACTCAACGGCGCTAAAGCTTTAGAAATGCGTCGCACTTACCATCGACAATTGCTGCAAAACTTCTCCCCCGCCAGAGAATCTCCCGACTGGATCGATCGCCTAGTGCTAGCAGCAGACCAATTTATCGTCAACCGCCCGCTACCGGAGGAACCCGAAGGTAAAACGATTATCGCCGGATATCCCTGGTTTAGCGACTGGGGGCGCGATACCACGATCGCCCTGCCCGGCCTCACAATCTGTACCGGGCGGTGGGACATTGCCCGATCGATTTTGCGGACTTTTGCGCGGTATGTCGATCGGGGAATGCTCCCGAACCGCTTCCCGGATGCCGGCGGCGCACCGGAATACAACACCGCAGACGCGACGCTGTGGTACTTTGAGGCAATTCGCGCTTACTGCGACTGCACCGGAGACGACGAACTTTTGACCGAACTCTGGCCGACCCTATGTGAGATGGTGGACTGGCACATTCGGGGAACTCGGTATAACATCCGCGTCGATCCCGATGACGGTTTAGTCTACGCGGGCGAAACCGGCGTGCAACTAACTTGGATGGATGCGAAAATCGGCGATTGGGTGGTGACTCCTCGGATTGGTAAGCCGATCGAACTCAGCGCCCTTTGGTACAACGCCCTGCAAGCTATGGCAAGTTTTGCTCGCAGATTGGGCAAGTCTCACCACGAATACGATCGGTTGGGCGATCGCACCAGCGCCGGATTCACCCGTTTCTGGAACGACTCAACCAGTTACTGCTACGACGTTTTAGACGGCCCCAACGGCAACGACAGCTCGCTGCGGCCAAACCAAATATTCGCCGTTTCCCTGCCCCTAGACTCGATTGGGCCTCGCTCCGCCACCTCCTTGTTACCGGGGGTGCGGGGCAAGGAAACTCCCCGCTATACACCCTTACTCACACCAATCCAGCGGCGCTGCGTGGTGGACGCTTGCGCTCAAGGGCTTCTGACTTCCCACGGCCTGCGAAGCCTCTCACCGCAGCACCCGCAGTATTGTGGAGTCTATGCAGGCGACCAATTGCAGCGCGATAGCGCCTACCACCAAGGCACGGTTTGGGGCTGGCTGATGGGCCCCTTTGTCTTGGCTCACTTGCACGTATACAAAGACCCAGCACAAGCTCGCGAATTCCTAGCACCGATGGCACATCATATAAAAAGCGCAGGTGTTGGAAGTCTCAGCGAGATTTTTGAGGGCGACGCTCCTCACTCGCCTAGGGGCTGCACTGCTCAAGCTTGGACTGTGGCTGAGGTGCTGCGGGCTTGGTTGGCAATTAATACTGTGGGTGTGTGAACTACCCACCGTCAAGCGGAGTACCGCTATGACGGGGGCTTCCAGTTTCAAGGGGAATCGCATCTATCAAGACCGAAATCTTTCCAGGTTGACTTACACTCCCTCCACTGGCTGCAGCACTCGTTCCTAATGCCAACAACCGCAAGGCTTCATCCCTAATATTTTTCGAGGCATTGATATCTCTATCATTACGGCTGTGACACTTAGGGCAATCCCAATAACGCAGGTTCAAAGGCATTTCTGATACTTTGTGAAGACAATTATTACAAGTCTTAGAGCTAGGGAAAAATCGGTCAACCTCTACATAGGTTTTTCCACTTTTTTCTGCTTTGTACTTGAGCATTGTCCCAAACATCCCCCATCCAGCATCGCTAATCGCTTTAGCTAGACAATGGTTAAGTAAGTCGGTGGGGAAAAACACAACTGTGTTAAGAAAGATAAATGAGGCTCAAACCCCAATCCCTCCTGCATTCTGTCTCCTGACTCCTGCCTCATCCCAACTACAAATATTTACGCCTTTCTACTTACGCACCATACCTTTGATATTTAGATTTTCTACTGCAATAACTTGGTTTTCGTCTACTATCTTGCGGGATAGCTTGTGCAGAAAATCGACCCGGACTCTTTTGATTCTCGAATGAACTCTGGCTACTAATCTTTTAGCCTTATGCCTAGTATTGCTCCCTTTCTGTTTGCGACTTAGTTTTTGCTGCTTACGCTTGAGATGGCGACTGTGTTTCCTGAGATGCTTAGGGTTTGCATACTTGCTGCCATCACTGGTTACAACAAAGTCAATTAACCCAACATCTAAGCCGATAGCTTTGCCGTTAGCATCTTTTTCCGGTGTCTCTCGTCCATCATCAACCAAGATCGAAGCATAGTGTTTACCATCAGTATTTTGGGAAATAGTAACAGTTTTAACCTGACCATCGAGTGTTCGATGAATTATGCAATGCACTTCACCGATTATCGGCAATTTGATCGAGTTATCACCTACTTTAACATTCTGAGGATAACTAATAGATTGTTTTCCATGCTTCGACTTGAAGCTAGGAAAACCGCCACGTTTATCAAAGAAATTTTTATAAGCAGTAGACAGGTTCAATGCGACTACTTGAAGTGATTGAGAATAAGCATTTTTCAACCAAGGATATTCCTTTTTTAGATTTGGGAGTAATCCTTGAATCGCACTTCTACTCAGCCCTTTGCCAGTATCTTTGTAGGTTTGCTGACACAGATTCAAACTATAATTCCAAAACCAACGACAACAGCCGAAAGCACCCGCAAAGTACGTTTGCTGTTGGGCAGTAGGATAGATTCTGAATTTATAGGCTTGATACATTATTGGCGATCGACATCTCTGATAATATGGTACCAAGGATACGCCGGAAAATCCCAGGAATTTGCTCGTCTGGTCACGCCTATCCCATTTCCCTCGATCATCAAGATGTCGAGTTTCGTGGGATAGGCGATAGATCGTCGCTTCGCTCGTCTTTCATCCCACCACCAAGCGGAGTACCGCTATGGTGGGGGGAATTCCCGCCTGTCTAGTTAAATGGGGAATGCGATCGGAAGTAAAGAGGGCAACCACGGGGGGTTGCCCCTACAAGAATTACACTAATGAACGGACTGCTATAGTCTTGATAATGATTTAGGATTGCTAGAGTGCGAGCGGGGACGCTCGCACTATAATTATGCAAAACACAGATGCTCCCCCATCTTTGATTGAAATAGGAGGTTTATGGCATTATTGTTAGCGGGTGATATTGGCGGGACTAAGACGATTTTGCGCTTGGTGGAAAGGACTGTTAAGGGTGAAATGAACGCTCTTTACGAGTTTCGCTATCCGAGCGGGGAGTTTCCCGATTTAGTGCCGATTGTGCGGCAGTTTTTGACGGAGGCTGCTGCAAAACTGGATTTTGTACCTGAGCCTGAAAAAGCTTGTTTTGCGATCGCGGGCCCGGTAGTCAACAACACTGCAAAATTGACTAATTTACCTTGGCGACTGGATGCGAAGCGCTTGGAACAGGATTTAGGAATATCCCGCGTTAGTTTAATTAATGATTTTGTTGCGGTTGGTTACGGTGTGTTGGGTTTGGACGATCGAGATTTGCACGTTTTGCAAGTTGGAAAACCCTGCCAAAACGATCCAATTGCTGTGATTGGTGCGGGTACTGGTTTGGGAAATTGTTTTGCAATTCCCGAAGCAAATGGTATTAGGGTTTTTTCTTCGGAAGGCGGACACGCTGATTTTGCACCTCGCTCGGAGTTGGAGTTTGAGTTGCTAAAATATTTGTTAGCAAAACATGATATTCCCCGAATATCGATCGAGCGTGTAGTTTCGGGACAGGGAATTGCTTCAATTTACCAGTTTTTGCGCGATCGCAAGTTTGCTGCTGAATCTGCGGATGTAGGGGCTGCGATCGCTCAATGGGAATCAGAAATTGGTAAAAGCGAGAAGACTGTCGATCCGGGGGCGACAATTGCTCAGGCGGCACTCAAAAAGTGCGATCGGCTTTCGGAACAAACAATGCAAATGTTTGTAGAAGCTTACGGGGCGGTGGCGGGAAATATGGCTGTTTCACTTTTACCTTACGGCGGTTTGTACGTAGCCGGCGGCATTGCTGCTAAGATTTTGCCGCTGATTTTAGAGGGCGGTTTTATGCGAGCTTTTACCCACAAAGGTCGGATGGATTCACTGTTAGAAATGATTCCGGTGCGATTGGTTTTGGATGACAATGTAGGGTTAGTGGGAGCTGCAGTTTGTGCGGCCGGTCTTTAGGGATTGAAACTGAGGAATTTGCCAATATTGGAGGCCCGGACGCGGGCCCCGCAAGAAGAGACGGCGGTTTCAACCGCCCGGTTCTAATAATATCAACCCTCAAATCAATTTCCCAGCAGCATCGCCCAAATCCCCCATTCCCTCCAAACGCAGGAAATGCACCCGGCCCGAATCATCCCCCGCTACAACTGTCACTCCATCAGGCGCAAAAGCACAGCCATTAAACACACTATCTCCGCTGAAACTAGCAACCTCTTTACCTGTGAGCAAATCCCAGATTTTCAGGGTACGATCCTCTGAAGCGGAAATCGCCGTGAGGCCGTCTGGTGCGATCGCCACTGCTGTTACCGCCCTATGACCCGTGAGAGTTTTCAGTTCCCGCCCTGTCTCGGTGTCCCAGATTTTCAGGGTTTTATCCAATGAAGCAGAAATCGCCGTGAGGCCGTCTGGTGCGATCGCCACTGCACTTACCCCGGAACTCTGACGGGGTGACAACCCCGTTAAAACATAGACTCAATCAAGGACATAGCTCTCATACCCTTCTGAAAAAATGGCA
>NZ_JAUBTN010000122.1:0-5296 GCF_036705055.1 Microcoleus sp. CZ3-B2
ATTGGTAACAAAAAAGCCCTATCATTACTGATAGGGCTTTTCAAAAGAAAGGCGGCGACATACTCTCCCACATAACTGCAGTACCATCTGCGCAGTCGGGCTTAACTTCTCTGTTCGGAATGGGAAGAGGTGAGCCCCGACGCAATAACCACCTTAAGAGGTTAAATTGCTTTGAGCAATTTTTACAATTCGTAATTCATAATTTTAAATTCGTAATTGCAATAATATCTTAACATACTGAGATAAATTAATTTAAAGAAAGTTTCTTCCTCCGCCGAAGCGGAGGAATTTATACATAAGCTAACGGGTTATTAGTACTACTCGACTATGACATTACTGCCTTTACATCTATAGCCTATCAACGTGGTCATCTTCCACGACCCTTAAAAGAAATCTCATCTTGTGGTGGGTTTCGCGCTTATATGCTTTCAGCGCTTATCCCTTCCCGACGTAGCTACTCTGCAGTGCTCCTGGCGGAACAACAGATACACCAGCGGTCAGTCCAATTCGGTCCTCTCGTACTAGAATCAGATCCACTCAAATTTCTAACGCCCACAGTAGATAGAGACCGAACTGTCTCACGACGTTCTGAACCCAGCTCGCGTGCCACTTTAATGGGCGAACAGCCCAACCCTTGGGACCTTCTCCAGCCCCAGGATGTGACGAGCCGACATCGAGGTGCCAAACCCCCCCGTCGATATGAGCTCTTGGGGGAGATCAGCCTGTTATCCCCGGCGTACCTTTTATCCTTTGAGCGATGGCCCTTCCATGCGGAACCACCGGATCACTATGCTCTACTTTCGTACCTGATCGACCTGTATGTCTCTCAGTCAAGCTCCCTTATGCCATTGCACTCTACGCACGGTTACCAAGCGTGCTGAGGGAACCTTTAGAAGCCTCCGTTACTCTTTTGGAGGCGACCACCCCAGTCAAACTACCCACCAAACAATGTCCCCCGCATTACGGGGTTAGGCCTCAGACAAGCAAAGGGTGGTATTTCAACAATGACTCCACAACGCCTAGCGACGCCACTTCATAGTCTCCCACCTATCCTACACATCACGTGTCCAAGGTCAATATTAAGCTATAGTAAAGGTGCACAGGGTCTTTTCGTCCCACTGCGGGTAAGCGGCATCTTCACCGCTACTACAATTTCACCGAGCTCATGGCTGAGACAGTATCCAGATCGTTACACCATTCGTGCAGGTCGGAACTTACCCGACAAGGAATTTCGCTACCTTAGGACCGTTATAGTTACGGCCGCCGTTTACTTGGGCTTCATTTCAATGCTTCTCCGAAGATAACATCTCCACTTAACCTTCAAGCACCGGGCAGGTGTCAGGCCCTATACTTCATCTTACGATTTTGCAGAGCCCTGTGTTTTTGATAAACAGTCGCCTGGATCTTTTCACTGCGGCCAGCATTGCTGCTGGCGACCTTTCTCCCGAAGTTACAGGTCTATTTTGCCTAATTCCTTAGCCATGAATCTCTCGAGCACCTTAGGATTCTCTCCTCAACTACCTGTGTCGGTTTACGGTACGGGTACTTATAATCTAAGTTTAGAAGATTTTCTTGGCAGCCTTTAGGTACACTATCTCGTTGTCCGAAGACTCTGAGTACTATCGCATTTCACCAGTCCCAGCGGATTTGCCTACCGGGCCTATAGCTAAGTGCTTTAACGAACTATTCCGTCAGTTCGCGGTACTTTCACCACTGCGTCTCTCCATCACAATTATAAGTAGTACGGGAATATTAACCCGTTGGCCATCGACTGTCCCTTTCGGGTTCGCCTTAGGACCCGACTAACCCGCAGCTGATTAGCATAGCTGCGGAAACCTTAGTTTTTCGGTGTGCGGGTTTCTCGCCCGCATTATCGTTACTTATGCCTACATTTTCTTTTCTAAACAGTCCAGCATGACTCACATCACACCTTCGACCCAGTTTAGAATGCTCCCCTACCACTTGTATTACTACAAATCCATAGCTTCGGTAGTATGCTTATGCCCGATTATTATCCATGCTCGTCCGCTCGACTAGTGAGCTGTTACGCACTCTTTAAATGAATGGCTGCTTCCAAGCCAACATCCTAGCTGTCTGGGCAGACAAACCTCGTTTTTTCAACTTAGCATACATTTGGGGACCTTAGCTGATGGTCTGGGTTCTTTCCCTCTCGGACATGGACCTTAGCACCCATGCCCTCACTGCTGGTAAACATTATATAGCATTCGGAGTTTGTCAGGAATTGGTAGGCGGTGAAGCCCCCGCATCCAATCAGTAGCTCTACCTCTATATAACTTATACCCAGCGCTGCACCTAAATGCATTTCGGGGAGTACGAGCTATTTCCGAGTTTGATTGGCCTTTCACCCCTACCCACAGGTCATCCGAAGACTTTTCAACGTCAACCGGTTCGGACCTCCACTATGTGTTACCACAGCTTCATCCTGCCCATGGGTAGATCACACGGTTTCGCGTCTACCATTACTGACTAAAGCGCCCTATTCAGACTCGCTTTCGCTACGGATCCACACCTGAAGTGCTTATCCTTGCCAGCAACGGTAACTCGTAGGCTCATTATGCAAAAGGCACGCCGTCACCCCACGAAAGGGCTCCGACCGCTTGTAAGCGTATGGTTTCAGGATCTATTTCACTCCGTTATTCACGGTTCTTTTCACCTTTCCCTCACGGTACTGGTTCACTATCGGTCTCTCAGGAGTATTTAGCCTTAGCGGATGGTCCCGCCAAATTCACACAGGGTTTCACGTGCCCCGCGCTACTCAGGATACCACTATCTATATCTTCTCTTACCCATACAGGACTATCACCCTCTTTGGTTAACCTTTCCAGGTTATTCCGGTTCAATCCGCATAGAATATCGTGGTCCTACAACCCCAGAATTGCCGTAACAACTCTGGTTTGGGCTAATCCGCGTTCGCTCGCCACTACTTACGGAATCACTTTTGTTTTCTTCTCCTCCGCCTACTTAGATGTTTCAGTTCAGCGGGTTTGCCCCCTATCGGGTAATGCATCTTCAATGCATTGGGTTGCCCCATTCGGATATCTACGGATCAATTCGTGTGTGCCAATCCCCGTAGCTTTTCGCAGCTTATCACGTCCTTCATCGCCTCTGAGAGCCTAGGCATCCCCCATACGCCCTTATTTTGCTTATGTGCCGCCTATTTCTATAAATAAAAATAGGACTTTCTTTAATAAAATCGTAACATGTTACGATTCTACTGTACTTTCTACTTTTTAAATGTATTTTATCTCAATATGTCAATGAACTTTTTTCCTTTCGGAATCGTGGAGAATATCGGAGTCGAACCGATGACCTCCTGCGTGCAAGGCAGGCGCTCTAGCCAGCTGAGCTAATCCCCCAATTTGAACTCAGAATTATGAATTCAGAATTACGAATTATGAATCCCAACTTCCAGAATTTCCTTCAAACAAGCTTAAAAAAGTAGTCCCGGGCAGACTCGAACTGCCGACCCCTACATTATCAGTGTAGTACTCTAACCAGCTGAGCTACGAGACTCTGTTTTCTTTGCTTATTCTTATTTTTTAAATTAACAGCGAGAGTAATATTTCCCTTTCAACTAAAACCTAACGGTTAAATCTTCTCTAGAAAGGAGGTGTTCCAGCCGCACCTTCCGGTACGGCTACCTTGTTACGACTTAGCCCTAGTTACTAGTTTTACCCTAGGCAGCTCCTTGCGGTCACCGACTTCAGGCACCCCCAGCTTCCATGGCTTGACGGGCGGTGTGTACAAGGCCCGGGAACGTATTCACCGGATCATGGCTGATATCCGATTACTAGCGATTCCAGCTTCACGGAGTCGAGTTGCAGACTCCGATCCGAACTGAGATAGGTTTTGTAGATTCGCTCCTGCTCGCGCAGTGGCTGCTCTCTGTACCTACCATTGTAGCACGTGTGTGGCCCAGGACGTAAGGGCCGTGATGATTTGACGTCATCCCCACCTTCCTCACAGTTTACACTGGCAGTCTCGTTAGAGTTCCCGACATGACTCGCTGGCAACTAACGACAGGGGTTGCGCTCGTTATAGGACTTAACCTGACACCTCACGGCACGAGCTGACGACAACCATGCAGCACCTTGTAAATTGTCCGAAGAAAAAACTGTTTCCAGTCCTGTCAATCTACATTTAAGCCCTGGTAAGGTTCCTCGCGTATCATCGAATTAAACCACATGCTCCACCGCTTGTGCGGGCCCCCGTCAATTCCTTTGAGTTTCACACTTGCGTGCGTACTCCCCAGGTGGGATACTTATCACTTTCGCTTAGCCACTCAGATTGCTCCGAACAGCTAGTATCCATCGTTTACGGCGTGGACTACCAGGGTATCTAATCCTGTTCGCTCCCCACGCTTTCGTCCATCAGCGTCAATCACTTAGTAGTAACCTGCCTTCGCAATTGGTATTCCATGTAATATCTAAGCATTTCACCGCTACACTACATATTCTAGTTACTTCCTAAGCATTCAAGTCTTACAGTATCAATGGCAGTTCCATCGTTGAGCGATGGGCTTTCACCACTGACTTATAAGACCGCCTACGGACCCTTTAAACCCAATGATTCCGGATAACGCTTGGATCCTCCGTATTACCGCGGCTGCTGGCACGGAGTTAGCCGATCCTTATTCCTACAGTACCGTCAAGCTCCCACACGTGGGAGGGTTTCTTCCTGTATAAAAGCAGTTTACAATCCATAGGACCGTCTTCCTGCACGCGGCATGGCTGGTTCAGTCTTGCGACCATTGACCAATATTCCTCACTGCTGCCTCCCGTAGGAGTCTGGTCCGTGTCTCAGTACCAGTGTGGGGGATCTCCCTCTCAGGACCCCTACCCATCATCGTCTTGGTAAGCCGTTACCTTACCAACTAACTAATGGGACGCATGCTCATCTTATACCGTTGGAACTTTAATTACATCTTGATGCCAAGTCGTAATGCTATGGGGCATTAATCCAAATTTCTCTGGGCTATTCCCCTGTATAAGGTAGATTGCATACGCGTTACGCACCCGTGCGCCGGTCTCAAACACCGAAGTGTTCTACCCCTCGACTTGCATGTGTTAGGCCTGCCGCTAGCGTTCATCCTGAGCCAGGATCAAACTCTTCATCGTATATTGTTCGTTAGATTAATCTAACATTGTTTTATTCGATTTAAGTCGCTAGGTTGTTTTCAATTTACTCGAAAAATCTTACTCTCTCTTATTTTCAAAATTACATCGCTGTAATTTTGTGCTGTCAATTCAATATGTCTATGAACGTGTCATTCTTT
>NZ_JAUBTN010000123.1:0-5189 GCF_036705055.1 Microcoleus sp. CZ3-B2
ACCCCATCTTTTTTTACCATAAATCGGTCAAACCTTTGTTAGCTATGGGTTTTAACGGGGTTGTCACCCCGTCAGAAAATTGAGTCAACACTTAACACTCAACCATGCAGTTTTTTGACCCGCCCGTCAACAATCAACAGTCAACAGTCAACAGCCAACAGTCATTGTATGAGTGCAACCAGAATTGATATAATATTTTATTCTAGCTGCGTCCCGACAAGAATCTTTTGCACGCGATCGCCCTTAAGTTCCAAAACCAAATTAGAAGCCTTTTGGTCATTGCTGTAAGTCAACCGAGTGGCTTCACCATGCACAGATTGCCACCCGTAACCGTAAGTTTTAACAACTTTTTGCCTGCCCTCTCCTACCTTGATACCATCAATTGTCGCCAACTTGGGATTAGTAGTAGAAATTAAATAAACTTTGCCTTCCCATGCTGCTACCGTCAATTTCGAGTAGGTTAACGTGCGAATCTTGCCACCAATTACTGAACCAGCAGATTTAGTTTCGTCTCGCTGTGGTTTTCCCAACTTGCGTTTAGCTTCTTCTACAGACATCCCCAATTTCATGCCGCTAATCCCCAAGCGCGAATAGTCGATCGCTGCGGGCTTTTGTGTCGCGCTCAGCATTGTTTCTAGGGCGATAACAGTTTTATTCATACCCGCCACAGGGCGAACTAAAGCAGCAAATCCTAAGCTCGAAATTGCGATATTGAGTATGATGCTAGCGACGGCTGTTGTCAGGAACAATTTTACCATTTTTTTTATAGCTTTATTTAGAAAATTCTTCGCCCGATCGCCCGATCGATCCGGAGCAATACTAATAATTGCGGGCCGAGAGAATTCGCACAACAGGTAAAGCCCGCTTGCTGCTGGCTGTTCCCTCCAGGGCGATCGGGCGTTTATGATAATTAATCACCGGAATTGGTGTGATATCCTAACAAAAGCCGTTGCTCCATAAAATCCGCAATTTAGATGACCGCCATAGATTCCACTAAACACCAAAAATCTAAAGCCCTCAAACCCGGAAGCCGCCGCCCCGCTAAAGAGCTTTGCAGCGAATGCGGTTTGTGCGATACATATTATATCCATTATGTCAAGGAAGCTTGCGCTTTCTTAACACAGCATATCGCAGAACTAGAAGCAGAGATTCACGGGCGATCGCGCAATCTCGACAATCCCGACGATTGGTACTTCGGAGTCAGTCAAAATATGATGGCTGCTAAGAAAAAAGAACCAATTGAAGGCGCTCAGTGGACGGGAATTGTCAGCTCAATTGCGATCGAAATGCTAGAAAAAGGCATTGTTGAAGGCGTTGTCTGCGTCCAAAACACTAAAGAAGACCGCTTTCAACCGATGCCAATAATTGCTAGAAATCGCGAAGAAATTCTCGCAGCCAAAGTCAACAAACCAACTCTGTCTCCCAACCTTTCAGTATTAGAACAAATCGAAAAATCGGGAATGAAACGACTGTTAGTAATTGGTGTAGGCTGTCAAATTCAAGCATTGCGAACAGTCGAAAAACAACTCGGTTTAGAAAAGCTTTACGTTCTCGGAACTCCCTGTGTCGATAATGTCAGCCGTGCAGGCTTGCAAAAGTTTCTAGATACAACTAGCCGCTCTCCTGAAACGGTGGTTTCTTACGAGTTTATGCAAGACTTTAACGTTCACTTCAAACACGAAGATGGTTCGGAAGAAAAAGTGCCGTTTTTTGGTTTGAATACTAAAGAATTGAAAGATGTTTTTGCTCCTTCTTGTTTGAGCTGTTTTGATTACGTCAATTCTTTAGCAGATTTAGTTGTCGGCTACATGGGCGCACCTTTTGGTTGGCAGTGGATTGTAGTAAGAAATGATACCGGGCAAGAAATGTTAGACTTGGTAACGGATCAGCTAAACACTCAGCCGGTGATGTCTCAAGGAAACCGCAAAGAAGCCGTTCAGCAAAGTATTCCCGCTTACGAAAAAGGTGTGACTTTACCGATGTGGGCGGCGAAGTTGATGGGAGTTTTTATTGAGAGAATTGGGCCGAAGGGTTTGGAATATGCGCGCTTTTCAATTGATTCTCATTTCACTCGCAATTATCTGTACGTGAAGCGAAATTATCCTGAGAAATTGGAGGCTCATGTGCCGGAATATGCTAAGCGGATTGTCGCGCAGTATAAGTTACCAGAGGTCTAAACTTGTTGTAGAGTGCATCATATCGTGTCCGTTCGATTGACCGCAATAAAATTCGTTCGTAGTGCGGACTTAAGTCCGCAAAAATTCCTTTGTGTTGTAGTAATCGACAGGAAATGATATCATATATCCTGTTAATTACTATTAATTAAAAATGTTTGTAGTGAGGACTTTATTCCTAGGATTGATGCGGACTCAACTCCTCACTACGAAGGAATTTTATAGTGTCGCGAACGAAATCATCTCAAGCAATTTGGCTGTCAGTTTGATTTCGCTGAATCCAAATTTGACCACTTTTAATATCAAATAAAACACACAATAATTCTCTTAAAATTATCTGCGTCTATCTGTGTTTGTCAGCATTTCATCTGCGGTTAACAGGCTTTCTCTAACATTTATGCAATAAGTATTTTTTCAGGTGCGTCAGTCAGAAACTGTTTAATGATTGAACAAATAAAGCCAACTGACGCATCCTAGGGTTTGCATAAAAAAGGCGATCGCACATTCCTACAAATCAGCAGCGTGTTCCTTCAATTCGTCCAAAGAAACGTATTCCAAAGTCAAGGCGTGAGTCGCAGCCAAAACCACGCGCGGCGCACATCCAGCATCCATTGCTTCCTTCCACCGAGAAGCGCACAAACACCAACAATCCCCTGGTTTCAATCCCGGAAATTTAAACTCAGGAACCGGCGTACTCAAATCGTTTCCCATTCTTTTGGTGAATTGCAAAAAATCTTCTGTCAGTTGGGCGCAAACAGTGTGAGCCCCCAAATCGCCGCCGCCGGTATTGCATTTTCCGTCTCGATAATACCCCGTCATGGGCGACGTGCAGCAAGTCTCTAATTTTCCGCCCAGCACATTTGTAGCTTCCGTCACCATCACAACTCCTCCGCAAAACTCTTCGATCTAATTTTACACAAAAGGTTGTTGTTTATAGATATTTTTCCATAACAAAGTTGATTAATTTTTGACCTCTCCGTTCTACTTCTTGCTTTTTGATCGCCATAAATCCCTGGGTTTCAAAAAAAGCTTTAGCTGTAATGCTGGCTTCGGCAAATAACTTTTTAAGTCCTAACTCTTGGGCTTTTGACTCAATTTCTGTTAAAATAAGCTTGCCAACTCCTTGTCTTTGAAAGTCTTTGTGACAGTAAAAGCGATCGATGTGGCCGTTGGCTTCTAATTCTCCAAAACCTGCGATTGTATCGCCCTCTTCTGCTACAAAAGTAAATTTACTGCTTAAACTTTTAGTCCAACTTTCAATATCGATATCGGCTGGAGCCCAAGCATCTACTTGGGCTTTTGTGTAATCGCGGATATTGACTTCGCGCACTGTGTCGTAGAACAGTTTTATAATTTTTTGGGTGTCGCCGATTTCGTAGGTTCGGATTTTCATAATCATTCAGGTGCAGATTCGCACGATTGGCGGGTTTTGGACGGAGATTGATTGCGGGTGTTTGGGATTTTGGGCTAAACCCGCCCCGACAAATCGACTCTAAAAATAATTTTACTGCACCCCTTGACAAGCTCCGCTAGTCTGTGCAAGATTAATTATAACAACTGTTCGATATACCTTATTTTTCCAAGCTCAGCCACCAAGAGCCTGTTTTGTATTCGGTTATACTATATCGGATGTTCGATATAGGAATATTTAGTCGATCGCCCTTAAATCTCCGATCACCTAGGATCTGGAATAAAAAATCAGAAGATAGATCGACCTATGCCAAAAATAGTTGACCGCGAATTGTACCGCAAAGAATTACTGAACAAATCCTTTGAGCTCTTTGCCGAAAAAGGCTATTCCTCCGTCACAATGCGAGAAATTGCCTCAGGAATTGGAGTTTCAACAGGCACGCTGTACCACTATTTTCCAAGCAAAGAAAGCTTGTTCGAGCAGTTAATTGAATACTTGAGTTATGAAGATACCAAAGAAGAAGAACTAGCAGAGTTGGGAAATCCACCCACCCTGGGAGAAAGGATTGAAGAAATGATGAATCATCTGGCAAAGAATGAAGATTATATTATGAAGAGCTTGTTGATAATGTTTGATTTTTGTCAGAACAAAAATCGCCAAGATATTGACAACAACCATGCTCTTCAGCAAGCAGGAAAGCGTTACGAAGAGGCAGTATGTTGCTACTTGGGTGTTTCCGATCCGGCCATTGCTATATTTATCATCAACTCTGTTGACGGCTTGCTGGTAAGAAGGTTTTATCAGGGGGAAAGGATATCTTTTTCTGAACAAGCGAATTTATTAAAAGAAATGCTGCTGGCTTATTTAGAAAAAAAACAACCGCAAATCTAGGAGGAATATGAATTTTCAATCTTTCATCAAGCCTAAAAATAAATTGGTAATGGGATTGGTAGTTGCTGGCGCTGCTATTAGCGTGGGTACAACTTTTTACGGCATTTCTCAGTTTGGATCTTTAGCTAAAAATGCTGAACCTTTACCCGTAGAAACACCTCCGCCCCGAAAAATCACGGCTTTGGGAAGATTGGAACCGCTGGGGGAAGTGATTCGGTTGGGGGTGTCGCAGGCGTTGGATGGCGATCGCGTGGCGAAGCTTTTAGTCAAAGAGGGCGATCGCGTCCAAGCAGGGCAGTCGATCGCAATTTTGGATGCGGGCGATCGGCTAAAATCTGCTTTAGACGAAGCCAAAGAAAAAGTCAAAGTTGCTGAAGCCAATTTAGCCAAGGTAAAAGCGGGCGCCAAGTCGGGAGAACTTGCAGCACAATCTGCGACAATTGGCAAGCTAGAAGCCCAATTGCAAGGAAACCGGGAGGCGCAACAAGCAACTGTCGATCGGCTGCAAGCACAATGGGAAGGAGAAAGGAAAGCACAGCAAGCAACTATCAGCAGAATAACTGCACAATGGCAAGGAGAAAGGAAAGCACAAACAGCAACAATTAGCCGCATAACTGCACAGTGGCAAGGAGAAAAAACCTGACGGGGTGACAACCCCGTTAAAACATAGACTCAATCAAGGACATAGCTCTCATACCCTTCTGAAAAAATGG
>NZ_JAUBTN010000124.1:0-4655 GCF_036705055.1 Microcoleus sp. CZ3-B2
GAGGCGAATTGTCAGCGCCTTTGAGACTCAAATTGTGGTCTTAAGAATCCCTGTTGCTTCAGCACAGGGAGTGTCAACCGGTCGCTCTAAATTAGCCTTCAAAGGTCGCAACCAAGGACAATCTTTCCACTGCTTTGCTTGTTCCAACATCCCCTGAATTTGGGGCATTTCAAAATCTAACAACCTCCCCCATAAATGCTCTACGAGCTGTGTTTTATCCTTATCCAAAATATGCGCCGACTTACGAATAGCCCTTTGAATCAATTTCAGAGTTTCAGTTTGCTCTTCCGAAAGCAGCACATCAGAAATTCTCGCCAAATCGTAATCATCAATTAGCGCTTGTACCCCCAAAAATTCCAGTTTCGCCTCAATAAAACCGAAATCCGTCAACCAAGCGCAATAACGATTAAATTCCTGCAACACCTGAACGAAATCCCTGGGTTGATATTTCAAAAAATATTCCCTATCACCTTGACTCTGCTGCGCCAACCACACACCTAATTTGCTCATATCGGCGCTCCTTCCAACCTGTTATTAATGCTTTGGCGGTTAAGTTCTTCCACATTCACCCCAGCAGATTGCACGGTTTCATCTTTTTCCAGAAACTCGCGAAAGGAGTTGTGATAAATGTTGTAGCGAATTTCCCCGTTGATCTGTTCCTGTCGCAAAAAAGAATCCCATTTCTTTAGTACCTGCTGTACTTTAAACTCCGTCTCGCCAACGGCTTTTGCTATCCAGCGGCGAGAAACAGCTTCGTGAGCTTTCGACAGCACGTAGATAATCTTAACTTTCAATTCCAGCAGAGGATCGTCTTCCTGACCAATCATCTGTACCCAGTGTTTTTGATAATATTCCTCCAAACCCGCTGGCAAATCGTTTAAATTTACATCATTGTAAGTACCGCCTTCAATTTCATCCAGAATGTAGCGGAGATAGATAAATTTCTTTTCACTTTTCTCGGCTACCGCCGCCACAAACTGTTCCCGCTGCAAATTTCGAGCTGTAATCCAATCCTGAATTAACTCGCTTCTCTCCGTGCGTTTTGCCAGATAAGCCTTGACATCTTCCAGACTTTCTGCATCGTACTTCATCAAATCAAAAACAGTCTTGTTAGCTGCCGGCATTGGCAGGAATTTCGGTCGCTTGGAAACAATAAAATAAACGTTATCGGGCAAATCATTAGGCAAATACGAAACATTGCTGCCGCTAATTTGCAACGTCAAATCAACTTCATCCAGCGCATCCACCACAAAAATTATTTTTCTATCTGTGCTCGGATTAGCGCTAATTTCCTTCAGCAACTCGCCTAGAAAGCTGTTATTTTTCAGGGCATTTTTCGGTATTCGCGGATATTTATGTTTGAGGTGAAAACCCTCAATTAACTGAGTGCAAGCATTTTCCCAAAAAGTTTCAGCGCTGACAATCCCGTTCGGTTGCGAGTTGAAATGAGTAATGCAGCGTCGATTCAGGGACACCACACAAGCAGCCATAATCGCGCTTTTCCCGACACCAGGTTCCGCCTCCAAAACAAAATAGCCTTTCTGTTGTGTATTAAGAAACTCGTTAATTGCTTCAAACACAAATCTCCGACCGGTAAAGTCTTTAATTCTGTCCCGAATAATCGTCTCTGACTTAACGGGAATCGGCAAACCGGGTGCAGTAGGATCGATATATCTTTCCAGCAAGTTCCGAATCTGCGCCAAATCATCCCGGATACCAATTTCCATCGCATCCAATCTCGCCATCACCTGACAAATATGTTCGCGAGTCGCCACACTCTCCAACTTGTCGAGAATTTCCCGATTTTGCAGCCCCAAATCCTTGAGCTCCGCCAAAGCAATTTGGTGCAAATTCAACAGCATCGCGGCAAACTTTTCTCCTCCCTTCGCCGCATCTTGTTGGAGCACTTCGCGGTACGCCTTGGGGAATGTTTCGTAGAGTCTTTGCGCCACAAAATCCACAATTGCCGCATCAAAGGATTTCCCCTCGCTGCGGGCAAATTCCTGCAGGAAACTTGCCCAATCTTCCGGTGTCAATCCGGTAACTCGATCGAACTCTTCAACATCTGCAGAAAAAATCTTGGTTAGCTGGTCTTCCGAAATCTGCAAACCCCTTGACAAGTCGGCTGTATTCGTGTTAATGTCCAGCCAGTATTCAGGAGTTTTGTCGGCTAATTTATTTAAATCCTGTTCTGGATAGGTCAATTGTTCGGTTTCGGCGATCGCAATTAACTCATCCGACTTCGCCACATCCTTGAGAATATAGCCGATCGCCTCACCCGCCGCCTTAATCAAATCGTGATTATCCAGAATCCTCGGATTTTCCCCCAATTTTTCCGCCATCCGATTTCCCAAGTCATTCGCCGCGATATTCCCCGCAATACCACCAGCGATCGCAGCTAAGATAGAAACTCCCCCAAGGGCGATCGGGCCGCCGATAATACCCGCTGCTGCTTAAGTTTCCGGATTGGCGATCGCATTAGAAATAAGCTGCCCCACAGCCATCACCGCACTGCATCCAACTACCCGAACTTTAGTATTAGCTAAATCTACTAACGGCATAATTTAAATATTCCCCGCACTTTGCAGTAGTTTAGCGCGGCGAGATAATTAGTACAACACCCAACAGACAAACTGTCAACAGTCTAGGGTATAACGCCTTTTGCGCGATCGGCCCAGCACAACAACCATTCAAAATGCCTGCAACGATTCGGAAGATGCGAGGATCGGCTAGACTCAGATATTATATCAAATCGGTTAGCATCGGAATAGTAAATTCACTGTTAACTGTTAACTGTTAACTGTTAACATCATGTCTGAGTGCAACCGGAATTGATATTGCCTTCAAAATACTGATTTGTGTATTATTAAATGGAAAACATATCAATTCTAGAACAAGCCGCTAAATCCAATTCCAAACCATCTCCCGCCGCCGTAGTCGCCGCCCTCCTAGAAGCCGAGAAAAACGCCAAAAAAAATAAAATTCGCTATTCTTTCGAGCAATTAACCGGCAATTGGCGCCTGTGCTTTATCACCGGCACAAAAAAGACTCGACAAAAAGCAGGAATTGTGTTAGGTGCGGGACGTTACATTCCTGAGTGGGTGGCAAAAATCCAAATTGCTTACTCCCTAGAACCTGTTGCGGATGGGGAAACGCTTGGAGAAACGGGCAAAGTAGAGAATTCGGTGCGAGTTGGGGCGATCGAACTAACTCTTTCCGGGCCGACTAAGTTTTTGGTAAATAAGAATATTTTAGCTTTTGATTTTACCAGAATTACCGTGAAATTGTTGGGTAAAACTCTGTATCAAGGATTTATTCGCGCTGGTGAATCGCGGGAGGCGGAATTTTTTAGTTTGAGTGTGGGGAATCAGGCTTTTTTTACATATTTTTTAATAGAAGATGGGATAATTGCCGCGAGGGGAAGGGGCGGCGGATTGGCTTTGTGGGCGAGAGTGTAATAGACCTCTTGCACAAGTCAAATTTACCCCCCTTAGTTCCCCCTCCCGCGGGGAGAAACAAGAATCATCTTGCTCCCTCCCCTTAATAAGGCGAGGGTTGGGGTGGGGTGCTTTGGATTTTTGCAAGAGTTCTAATATCGTTTTCGCTTGCATCGGAATGATTTAACCTTATTAGTACACAGAGTACACAGAGGGAGAGAATATATATCTGAATCATTCCAATGTTACGGGATTTGATATGACACGGCCGCATCCTAATCTACAGCTACATTTTTATGTATAATCGCGGCTGACAGATGGACCGAAAACCCGGTTTCTACGATAGTTTGTCCAGAGGAACGATCGATATTCGAGAAAACCGGGTTTCTAGTCTCAGCCCGCGTCCCAAACTCAGTTTAAAATATCATGAAATTTATCGGCATCGATTTAGGTTGGAGTTCAGGGCCCAGCGGTTTGTGCTGCTTAAATTGGGAAAACAATCAATTACAATTAATCGAGTGCGATCGCCTCTTAGCAACCAACGACATCCTCACCTGGATCGACACCCAAATCTCCCCAACCGAACCAGCCATCATCGCCGTAGACGCGCCCACAATCATCAGCAATCCATCAGGAATGCGCCTCGCCGACAAACTCACGCACAAACACTTCGGGCGCTACCACGCAGGCTGCTATCCCGCTAACCTTTCCCGCCCCTTCGCCCAAAAAACAGTAGAATTTGGCCTCAGTTTAGAAGCCAGAGGATTTGTCCACGCACCGATCATAGAAGCTAAGAAATTAGGGCGATATCAAATAGAAGTTTATCCCCATCCAGCCACAATCAATCTATTTCAATTAGAGCGAATTATTAAATACAAAAAAGGAAAACTGGCAGAGCGTCAACTAGAATTGATGAAACTCTGCCAGTATATTATAGATATTTTACCGAGCCTTGAACCCTCTCTAAATCTGTCTTGTGGCACAGGCATCTTGCCTGTGAGCCTTGGCGATTCAAAACTTCCCGAAATCCCCAGCACAGCCACCCTCAAAGCCTTAGAAGACCAGCTAGATGCCTTGCTGTGCGCTTATATCGGCGCGCACTGGTGGTACTGGGGAATCGAGCGGAATCTCGTATTGGGCGATCGCACAAACGGATACATTGTTATTCCCCAAGGGAGATAAGGAGAGGGGGAGTCGGAGAGGGGGAGAGGGGGAGAT
>NZ_JAUBTN010000125.1:0-4451 GCF_036705055.1 Microcoleus sp. CZ3-B2
GACTTGGCTGCTGCTGAAACTACTCCCGTAGCAATGGTTGCTCCTTCTATCAACGGCTAAGTTTTAGTCTGAGATTACAAAAAGCGCTCCTAGAAATAGGGGCGCTTTTTGTTTGGGGAAAATCCCATTTTTGTATTAGAACTTACCCATCAAGATCGAAGAAACCAATTTTTTCACCTAATAATTTAGCTCGGAGGAATAATTTTCGTAAAACCATGTTTTTGCCCACTAATTCACACCCTTCCTAATTATGTGTAACTTGAAGCGCACAAATTATTAATACTATTAGTAATGTTCGAGATTTGCGATCGCCCTTTCATGAAAAATCCAGCTTTTGAAATAACTCGGCAACCTGCAGAGTCAAGTCAGGGACAATTAAAATTAAATAAATCTCCATGCCTTTGTCTGCCCCTGCTTCACAACTTCTAAATTCTCACTTTCCTTTTACTTTTAACATTTAACTGCTTGGCAATTGAGGTATAATAATGCAAAGCAAAAATTAAATTGAACCCAAAGAATATCAAAGTTAAAACAAGGGTAAAAAAAGAAGTAAACGACAGCCTAGAAATCATCGCAAACATCGCCAAAATGATAGAGAAAAACCCAAAACCGGAAGCAAAAGAACTTAAAATCAGCAACTGCACCTTAGACATAGTTTAATTTTAAAATTATCAGTAAAATGCACTCTTGGCAGCTACAGACGAGTGCCAAATGGTACTTATTACTATATAGCGGAATTGCTCAGTTGCGCCAAGGGCATAACGGCGGCTTGCTTAAAAAGGTTGGAATTCTACTGAAAAATACAGCCCGCGCTCTTGCAAACTTCTGTCTCTCGACTTAAGATAAATCAAAGGAATTCCCCAACCCAAGCGAGCGTTCCACCTCTTGCCGTACTGCCAACGCAAGCCCAATCCCGCTGACAGCAAAGTATTTGTTTCCAAATCCACCCTAGAGCAGCTATTCCAAACATTGCCAGCCTCCACAAACGGTGTTACTTGCAAAACTCCTTGGTTGTCCCCAATTCGCAAAATCGGATAGCGCAACTCGGCAGAAGCAAAAATCCCGCTATCGGCGAGCAAAGCATCTTGACGGTAGCCCCGCACTGTATCCGGGCCGCCCAAACCAAATTGCTCCATCGGCAAAAGCTCACCTCCAGCCAACTGCAGGTCCGATCGCACCACCAGCAGCGTCTGGGGAGCCAACAACCGCAGGTACTGCAATTGACCCCGCCACGCCAAAAATTGACCGTCAGGCTCACTGCTGTTCACCGTAGCGCCAAATGCTGCAACTCCCAGACTGAACTGCGATCGCGCCGCCAAGACATCCCTCTCTCCCCTCCGAGTAAAATCCTGAAACAGCCTCAGCGCCGAAACCCGAGTTCTCCCGCGACTGTCAGCTCCCGGCGACAGCGAAAAATCCTCTCCCAGCAAAGATGTATCGCTTTCTCGCCTGCTCGCACCAATACCAAGAGCGATTTCTGTTCTCGCAGTTTGGACGATTGGCTGCCGGTAAGTCAACTCATAAGTCCGGCTCGACGACTCAATATCCAGCGCGTCAAAAGGCTGCTCAACAATATTGCTGCGACTCCTGCTTGCCTGAAAACTTACACTACCGTTGCGCGCATTCACAGGCAGCGCGTAGCTAACATCTACAGTATTGCTGCCCTCACTATTTGTATAAATCAAACTCGCACTATCTCCCAAACCCGATAAATTAGCTTCGCGGACTTCGGCCCCGCGCCGCCAACTCCCCACACTCGGAGAGCGAGAATTATCAGTAAAAATCCCAGCTTGGAAAGTTTTTGATTCTTTGACTCGGACTAATAGCACATTAAAACCCGGACGAGAACCCGCTTGCAATTCTGCTGAAATATTTTGGATTTGACCGCTTAGTTGCAGCAGTTGCAGAGCTTCTAACAAACGCTTTTCCTTCAGCGGGCCTCGCGTTGCCAGTGCCAAACGACTTCTGACATAGTTAGAATTCAGCCGCCTAGTTCCGACTACTTTGATACTTTCTAGCTTGCCTTCTAGCACTAATATTTTTACAACTCCACCTGCGAGCGTTTGTGGCTCAATCAGCGCTCCCGAAGTGATATAACCTTTGCTAAGGTACAGTTCATTGATAGCAGAACGAGCTTGCAGCAGTTCGGTAAAAGTCAGCGGGCGGCCTACAAAGTTTTTGAGTGCAGCGTCTAATTCTTGCTTGCTAAAGACGGTGCTGCCGACTACTTCAAATCGATCGACCTTGATGGTACCCGGAATGTTGGGTAATTCTTCAGGCTGTGCCGGCACTACTGGTGGCAAAAGCTGTTCTACCGGAGGTAAGGGCCCAGGGGGCGCGGGTTCTGGGAGTGGAGGTGGAGTTGGCAGCAGCGGGTTGGGAATCGAAATTTCCTGTCTGTTTTCTCCTCGGTTCGGCAATTGAGCGAGAGTTTCTCGTGACTGATTTTGGGCCGGTAGATCGAACTCCGGGATGTTGTTTTCTGGCTCTTGACTCTCTTTTTCTAATTCTGAACTTGAGTCTAAATCAGGAAGCCGATCGCGATCGTCTGCAGTTTCTGGATTAAGTTTTAATTTAAACTCTAAATTATCATTAAAAATTGGCGACCGGCCCAATGACTCGGCAGCAACCGCAGACTCGCCAACACTTTGAGCTGTTAGGGGTACGGGCCAAATAACTGGTATTGAACAAGCAAGTGCTAATGTCCTGAAAAACTTGATTCTACAAAACGCTCTGGAATGTGGCCGGGCCATGACAGGTTAAACCCTTTTAGATTAAAGAATTGAACAATTGGGAATGCTTTACAGGCTCGGGGTTGGGAGCTTTCACGCGAGTTCCATTATTTGAGAAAAATGGTGTTAAGTAGAAGGCAGGAGGCAGAGGGCTTGCTTCGGCTTCGCTCTGGACAAAAAGAAGCAAGAAGAGATAGACAGCAAGCTTTTGAGCGATCGGACTCATAGGTTTAATTAGGTGGATTTACTTAGCAATATTTGATAGTTATTTATACTGCTACGAGTAGCCAAGCCGGTGTAATTGCTAATAATAAAGTCACTTTATCATTTTTTTTTAAAGAATTAAATCCTTAATTCAATATAAAGATACTTGACAAAATGCAATATTTATGTTTTATGAACTTGCGACTGAAAAAAGCTCCGACTTCCCCAAGCTAGCGCTGTAGGTAGGCGGAGCATTCTATCAAAGCGATGTCTGAGAAATAGGTGAATTTTGATAGAAATTACTACATTTTATTGAGCTGCGATCGCAATTCTTCCAACTCAGCGTCAATCACCGGACTCGACTCGGAGGTAGTAGCCTTGGCAGTTTGATCCGCTGCGGGCAATTGACCTTGAGCCACAGAACCTCCGCTCAGTTGAGCTTTCATCTGAGCCAACTCGTCGTCAACACCGCCGCCACTTTCGAGCAAGCGGAACTGTTCCTCTAAATTGCTGCCACCGGCCGCCAGTTCTGCTGATGCTCCGGCGCGAGCTTCTATCTGCAAAACTTTTTCTTCCATGCGATCGAAAGCTGCCATTGAACTGCCAGTATTCAGGGTGCCAATGGTGTTGTTAAGCTGTTCCTGGGCCTTAGCTGCGGATATTCTGGCCTTGAGCATATCCTTCTTAGTTTTGGCTTCGGAAATCTTGCTTTCCAAACCGATCAAGTTACGCTTGAGGCTTTCTACTTGACCCGATTGCTGTTCCAAACTACTTTTCAGGGTAGCCGCCGTTTCTGCGTGAGATTTTTTACGCACTAGGGCTTCGCGGGCCAAAGTTTCGTCTCCTTTTTGCAGGGCTAGCTGAGCGCGTTGCTGCCACTGGTTAGACTGGGATTCAGCTTGATTGTACTGAGTCTGGGTACGCTTTTGGGTTGCGATCGCGCTGGCAACGGCTTGACGCAACTGCACCAAGTCTTCCTGCATATCCGTCACGGACTGTTCTAAAATCTTTTCCGGGTCTTCAGCTTTGTTGACCATATCGTTAAGATTGGCTCTGACGACTCGGCTGATGCGGTCAAATAATCCCATAATCCTATTTTTCCTGTGAGGTGTACGAACTAGGCGGTAAGCAGGCTTGATAGCGTTAGCCCGCTTTGAGTTAAACTGATTTGGTCAGATGTTTCGCGCGATCGATCCTTTGGCAATTTTTGCAAACATATAAATACAGTTTAAAGCGATCGAGTCAGTGGTGCAGGCAAACTGATTTGATGCACCTATCTATTGAGTTTAACTTCGATCCGGGAATTCCCCAACACGCTTGTGAAGTATGTCTAACTCGGCTGGTCAACTACCCATCACCAAGCGGAGTACCTCTAGGGTGTGGGCTTGTATCTGGACTCCACCGCAATTCCGAGAATCTAGAAAGAATCTCAGCTTTGGTTTCACGGCCCGATACATCGCAAGGATGCTGACAAGCTCCCCGTACTCATCCAGTCTTGCCGGACAAGCAACGCTC
>NZ_JAUBTN010000126.1:0-4216 GCF_036705055.1 Microcoleus sp. CZ3-B2
CCAATTCCCAATTCCCAATTCCCAATTCCCAATTCCCAATTCCCAATTCCCAATTCCCAATTCCCAATTCCCAATCCCTCCGCTTCGCTCCGCCCAATTCCCCAATCTAAAATCGAATGCACCACGCCTCGATTCGCACTGCTAACATTCACCGGGCGATCGCCTTTTACGAACAGTTGGGATTTACTGTGAGCGATCGCTTTACCACAGGTTACACCTTAGCCTGTTGGATGGAAGGTCTCAACGGACGCATCGAACTAATTCAAATCCCGGAACCAAAACCCGCACCGGATGCTTTCGGTGACGAGCATTATGTTGGATACTATCATTTATCTTTTGATTTAACTGAGGCGACAACTGACTTGCCTACTTGGTTGCAGTCTCTCAAAAAACAGTTTGAGGAAGCAGCTAAAGACCAACCAAACCAGTTTCAACCTTTGAAAGTTTTATTAGAACCGACTCAACAGGCGATCGGGCAAAATGTTTATGAAGTAGCTTTTATTGCCGATACAGACGGTTTGCCCTTAGAGTTTATCCGGCGGATTAATTAGTTAATGACTAACGACTATGAATAATCATTCTCCCTCTCCAAGTGATCTCAAATCCGGTAGCATCGGAATTAATATTACCCACAGTCAGGACACGGCAGTGCCGTGTCCCTACCCCGATTAATTGTAGGGACACGGCACTGCCGTGTCCGGGAGCATCTCATATTTGTAAAAAGACTTCTTTTGACTCCTTCTTTCTTCCTCTTTCCTCCTGTCTCCTGTCTCCTGCCTCCTACCTCCAATTTCTAGCTTGGCTGCAAAAGTGAGATGCTCCCGCCGTGTCCTCTATATCATTCCTATGCTACCGGAAACGATATGATAATAGTTATTACTCTTAATCCCCCGTAAGGTTCCCTACCAACTTAACAATATCTTTATAAAATATAGTAGATTTTTAACTCAAAATCTACTATATTTTATTTTTGACTATACAATATGAATATCTATTCATACTATCATGTGTTAGAATAAACCCAGGAAAAACCATGCAAAAAGCCAAATCGAGCGATTCCGGCTGCTGTAGTCACGACGACCACCACGAACACAGCCATGAGAATCACAACCACGACGACCACGGCCACGACCACGGCCACGACCACGGCCACGGAGATTTCAACCTCAAGCAAGAATTGATTCCTGTGATCTTGGTCGTTGTACTATTTGTCGGCGGTCTAATTTTTGAAGAAAAACTGCACAACACGCCCTATTCTATAGCTCAATATCTGGTTTTTATCCCCGCCTATCTTTTAAGCGGATGGAATGTTTTAACCAGCGCCGGCCGCAACATTCTGCGAGGCCGAGTGTTTGATGAAAATTTCTTGATGACTGTAGCAACACTGGGGGCTTTAGCCATTCATAAATTGCCTGAAGCAGTCGGCGTGATGTTGTTCTTCAAAATCGGAGAACTTTTTCAAGAATTTGCGATCGGGCGATCGCGTCAATCAATTCGATCGCTTTTAGAAATTCGCCCAGATAGCGCCAACCTCAAGCAAAATGGCGACATCAAAAAAGTTTCGCCCGAAACCGTAGCCGTCGGCGATATCATCCTAGTCAAACCGGGAGAAAAAATTCCCTTAGACGGTGAAATTATCGACGGAAACTCTCAAATTGACACCTCTGCACTAACTGGAGAGTCAGTACCTCGAACCGTGAAAGTTGGAGAAACAGTTTTAGCAGGAACAATTAACCAGACAGGAGTTATCACCGTCAAAGTTACCAAACTATTCGGCGAATCTTCAATCTCCCGAATTCTGGAATTAGTAGAAAATGCCAGAAGCAAAAAAGCTGAAACTGAGAAATTTATCACCAAATTTGCCAGTTACTACACGCCGTTTGTAGTATTTGCATCCCTAGCAGTGGCTTTAATTCCGCCTTTGTTCATTTCTGGAGCAACTAATGCAGACAGATTTTTGTGGGTGTACCGCGCCTTAGTCTTGTTAGTTATTTCCTGCCCTTGCGGATTGGTGATTAGCATTCCTCTGGGATACTTCGGGGGAATTGGCGGTGCAGCCAAGGGCGGTATTTTGGTTAAAGGCTCGACTTTTCTAGATACGCTGACAGCAGTCAAGACAGTTGTTTTGGACAAAACAGGAACTCTGACAAAAGGAGTTTTTAAAGTAGCACAAATTGTGCCTCAGAATGGTTTTTCCCAAACTGAGTTAATGGAAATAGCCGCAAAAGTCGAATCTCAATCTAATCATCCAGTTGCGAAATCTATTCTGGAAGCTTACGGCGGAAAAATAGATTCATCGGAGGTTACAGATTACGAAGAAATAGCGGGACACGGCATCCGAGCCCAAGTAAACAATCAAATTGTGCTTGCTGGAAATGACCGTTTGCTGCACCGAGAAAACATTGCTCACGATGTCTGCAATGCTGAAGGTACGATCGTGCATTTAGCAGTAGACAACCGCTACGCTGGCTATATTTTGATTGCTGACGAGCTTAAGGAAGACGCAGTACAGGCGATTCGCGACCTCAAGAAACTGGGTGTGGAGCGAATTGTGATGCTGACGGGAGACAATCAAGCTGTAGCCGATAGTGTTGCGAAAAAGCTCGGTTTAGATTCCTATTTAGCTGAGTTATTACCCGAAGGAAAAGTTGAGGCGATCGAAAAACTGATCGCCCAATCTAAAAAAGGCGACAAAATTGTCTTTGTCGGGGATGGAATTAATGATGCACCAGTGCTTGCTAGGGCTGATGTGGGCATAGCAATGGGCGGTTTGGGTTCGGATGCGGCGATCGAAACTGCCGATATTGTGATTATGGCAGATGCACCGTCAAAGGTGGCGGAAGCGATCCAAATTGCCAGAAAAACTCACAATATTGTCTGGCAAAATATCATTTTTGCGATGTCAGTTAAAGCGATATTTATTGGT
Organism: Microcoleus sp. CZ3-B2; assembly: GCF_036705055.1. Classification (NCBI taxonomy): domain Bacteria; kingdom Bacillati; phylum Cyanobacteriota; class Cyanophyceae; order Oscillatoriales; family Microcoleaceae; genus Microcoleus; species Microcoleus sp. CZ3-B2. The sequence continues at coordinate 2,927 of NZ_JAUBTN010000126.1, forward strand.
TTGGGTGCTTTTGGTTTGGCTACTATGTGGGAGGCAGTTTTTGCCGATGTTGGGGTCGCTTTAGCTGCAATTTTCAATGCTACTAGAGTGTTGAAATAGAGTTTCCCAAGGTGAGTATTGCCTACCTGATACACAATTGAAACATACATTCTGAGGTCAAAAATATTATGTTTCGTCAACGTTCTATGCCTTGGATTCACCGCTATTCCCGTCCGATTATGGCAGGAATTGCCTCGATAGGGGCTGTGATTACTGCCTATCTAACAGTGGTCAAGTTATCCAACGGAACGGCAGTTTGTCCGATCGCAGGCTGCGACATCGTGCTTTCGAGTCCCTATGCCTATGTGTTTGGCTTGCCTCTTTCTTTGTTCGGTTTTTTGGGCTATTTGAGCATGATAGTTTTTGCCGTAGCTCCCCTACTTGTTAATCCCACAGAACAGAAGAGTCTCCGCTCTAAGTTAGAGTCTTGGACGGGACTATTTTTGTTTGCTGGTAGCACAGCTATGACGATTTTCAGCGGCTATCTGATGTATGTACTGGCTGTTGATATCAAAGCAGCTTGTATTTACTGTATTGTGTCTGCTTTATTTGCAGTTAGCTTGTTTATCTTAGCATTAATTGGTCGCGAATGGGATGATATCGGACAACTATTTTTTATAGGAATTCTGGTATCTATGTTAGTGCTGATTTCTTCTCTGGCTCTTTATGCCGATGTGAATAATCTCGGTACTGCTAGGGAGACTAGCATCAATACTACAACATCTTCTGGTACTTCAGAAATTGCATTAGCGGAACATTTAAAAAGAGTGGGAGCTAAAATGTACAGCTCTTTTACTTGCGATCACTGTCAAGCGCAGAAGGAAAGTTTTGGCAAAGAGGCGGCTCGAATTATCAATTATATCGAGTGCAATCCTCAAGGGAAAAATGCGAGGCCTGATCTTTGCGAAGCTGCGAAGATTCAGGGAACTCCCACTTGGGAAATTGACGGTAAGTTTTACCAAGGGCAAAAATCGTTGCAGGAGTTAGCTGATTTATCTGGCTATCAAGGAACTCGCGAATTTCAATTTCTCTCAAATTAGGAACGTTGATAATAGTGATTTTGGGCGATCGACCTGATCGCAGTCGCTCGCCCGCACCTCATTTTAATTCCGGTTGCACTCCTGGTGATGTTAACTGTTAACTGTTGACTGTTAACTGTTGACTGTTAACTGTTAACAGTGAATTTATAGTCATTTCAAATAAGTATGAGACTATTTAAAAATGAGGTAAAATGAATAAAAATAGTGAAGC
>NZ_JAUBTN010000127.1:0-4199 GCF_036705055.1 Microcoleus sp. CZ3-B2
ACTAATGACTAATGACTAATGACTAATGACTAATGACTAATGACTAATGACTAATGACTAATGACTAATGACTTCCCCTATTTAAATCAAAGTCAGTGCCAAACCTTTAATCGATCGCCCGTCGCCAATTGGACCGACGATGGAAGCCCGACCGGTCGTCAAATTAATATTGTACAGGCTCGAAACTCCGCCAACTTCGATCGCAGCCAAAGCCGTCTCGTTACCGCCAACACTCCTGACATCAAAGCCGAGAACGGTACCAGCATCAACTCCCAAAGATCCGATCGTATTCAACACTCCATTATTCGGCGGATCTTGCCGCACCAAAACGTCTAAATTGCTGTCGATGGCAAACAAAGTTGTCGAATTTACCCCCGGCAAGTTATTCACATAAGCAGCAGACGCCACCCCCGGAGAATTTCCAAAATTGCGATCGCCCGCAGCATAAGCCAAATTCCCGTCGAGTTGAATTCCCCCCGTCAGCGTGTCAGTATCCACAACTGCCCCCGTATCCGGGTTGAGGCGGGCGTTTTGACCGGCTTGATTGACAAACCGAATGCGATCCACCGTCGGATTGAAATCAAAACCCGCAGCCCCCGGAGTCAAACCAACAGGAAATTGCCCAGTCCCGACTTGACTTGCAGCCCCAGTCACCGGATCGATCGCGTACAAGCGATTGCTAGAACCCACACCGAAAAGTTGGCCGTTAGCGGGGCGAAAATCAATTCCCAGCAAACTTTCTCCAGGCTGCAAACCCGTAACTGTCGCGTCGCTCAGAATCGCCTGCGGTGCCGCCTCGTTAAAACCGACAATTGCTTCAGCGCCATTTCTGACAGTCAAAGCGTAAGCTGTAGGCAAAGGCAAAGCCAAACCGTTAATCTGTCTTCCGTCGGCAATTTGGCCCGCGAAGGAAGCTTGACCGGTTGTCAAATTGATATTGTACAAACCGGAAACGCCCCCAACTTGCAGCGCAGCCACCGCGACATCGCGGCCGCCGATAGTTCTGATATCAAAGCCGAGAATGCTAGTAGCATCAACTCCCAAAGATCCGATCGTATTCAACACTCCATTATTCGGCGGATCTTGTCGCACCAAAACGTCTAAATTGCTGTCGATTGCAAACAAAGTTGTCGAAGTTACCCCGGCCAAATTGTTAGTATAGGCAGCCCCAGCCACCCCCGGAGAACTTCCGAAATTGCGATCGCCCGCAGCATAAGCCAAATTCCCGTCGAGTTGAATTCCCCCCGCCTGCGTGTCAAAATCCACAATTCCCGCCGTATTCGGATTGAGGCGGGCATTTTGACCGGCTTGATTGACAAACCGAATGCGATCCACCGTCGGATTGAAATCAAAACCCGCAGCCCCCGAAGTCAAACCAACAGGAAATTCCCCGCTACCGACTTGACTTGCTTCTCCAGTTCTGGGATTGAGAGTATACAAGCGATTGCTGCTACCCACACCGTAAAGTACGCCATTCGCCGGCCGATAATCAATTCCCAGCAAACTTTCTCCCGCTGGTAATCCAGTCACGGGCAAATCTGAGATGACACTTCCCGGATTGGAAAGACTAAAACCAACAATCCGATTAGTAGAAGTTAAAGCATAAGCCGTTGTCCGCGGTGGAGGCGGGAGAGTGGGAACAATGCTGCTAATATTATTAGTGAAATTTGCCGGGCCGATCGAACTTTGTCTCACCCCTTGGAGAACCGCAAAAAATTCTCCTGTCACCCGGTCTTGAATAACAGTATTGTTTCCAGCTTCCAGAATATTCAAGTCGCTAAAACTGACACCTTCTCCCAAACCGATTAAATCTGTACCCGGTGCAAAATCTGCGATCGCGTCAGCATCGCCCAAACTGACACCGCCGCTGGTACGAAAAGGATCGGCATCAGCGTAGCGCCTCAAAACAAATAGGTCTGCCCCCTCGCCGCCGCTCAGGATATCAGTACCGCGATCGCCCGACAAAACATCATTGCCGGAGTTTCCTGAGATGAAATCGCTACCTTTTCCGCCAACTAAAAAATCGCTACCTTCACCGCCGTTAATAGTATCGTTATCTAAATCTCCAAAAAGCGAATCTTGACCAGAACCCCCATCAATGGAATCGCTTTGTTTTCCTCCAAAGATGCTGTCATTTCCCGAGTTTGCCACAATGGTGTCATTGCCCGCCAAACCAAAAATCAGGTCATCTTCTGGAGTTCCGGCTAGCAAGTCGGCTTGTGAGGTACCTCTAATTTCTGCCATGCTGTAATCACCCTCTAATTTTGATATTTTTGTTGCCTAAAAGCGGCGACTTTCTCAGTTCAACATATCACGAATTCGCACTGTCAGAATGTTTGTCCCACTCTAGACATCTCCAAGCAAATTTTGGGCAGGCTGGATGCCTGCACCACAAGAATTATTAGAGATGTCTATTAGTAATATACGATGAATTCATTATTTTGGATCTGTACCTCGCTCGATTACTTTTCAATACCATCTCATCTATAACTAAATCCCCGGTCATACTGCTTGTGGATTTGCGCGATCGGGCTTTGACAGAACGCCAAAAAATATTCGTAAATACTGAGGATTTACGACTAAATTTACCCGATCCAGGTCAGACAATTTCTCAATTAAATGAGATCCGCGGTCTAGCAATTGCCAGATCGGATTGCCAAGTAGCTCTCATATTTTGAAAGGCCTCTGCCACCAAGTGCATTACAATGGACTTCAATAGAATTTGAAAATGAGTGTAATCTTGTCTAATTTAGTTGACTATTTAAGATTTTCCAGTTTAATTCTAGGGTCAACTGCTTTAAGTAGTAAATCTGCCAACAAATTACCAACAATCAACATGGTCGCGCCCATCATCAAACTTGCCATGACTAAGTACAAATCTTGATTTGTCACGGCTTCCAAAGTCAGTTTTCCCAAACCAGGCCAATTAAAGAAAAATTCAGCAATAAATGCACCGCTTAACAAACTAGCAAACTCAAAACCCAATAGCGTGACTAACGGATTAATCGCATTCCGTAAAGCGTGAACGTAAATTACTCGATTGTCGGGTAAACCTTTGGCCTTGGCGGTGCGGATGTAATCTTGACGCAGTACGTCCAATAATTGTCCGCGCATCAATCTTTGCAAGCCTGCAAAACCTGTAACGCTGAGGGCGACTGTTGGCAAGATTAAGTGCCAGCAGTAATCGAGGATTTGACCCCACCAAGGTAAGTCTGCATGGTCGATGCTGGTCATTCCTCCGACTGGGAAAAGAGGGGAAGTATTTTGAGCAAAAAATAGCAGCAGCAAGGCTGTGATAAAGCTGGGAAATCCCTGGCCGGTGTAGCTGACTACTTGCAAAACTCGATCGACTGTGCGGTTTTGATTGACGGCGGCAACTATTCCCAAAGGAAGCGCGATCGCCCAAGTTACAATCAAAGAGGCGATCGCCATCAACAGCGTCGCCGGTACCCGTTCCCACAGCAGCGACGCTACGGATCGCTGATACACAAAACTCGTGCCAAAATTCCCCCGCGTTACAATTTGTTGCAACCACAGCCAATACTGCACAATCGCTGGTTTATCCAAGCCGAACTGCTGTTCGAGTTGCTTGAGTGTCTCCGGCGAAATCTTGGGATTTTGGCTCAAAGTATCTAAGTAATTTCCTGGTGCCAACTCAATAATTGCAAAACAAAGAGCCGATGCTAAAAATAAGGTTAAAAGTGCCTGCAACAGTCGCTTGACTACATAAGTAAATGTCTCGTTGCCAAATATAGAACTCAATATTCGCGAATTTCGATTAGATTTAATAGAAGCCATGCGATTTTAGATTTGAGATTGAAGATTGAAGAATTTTTAATGATTCATAAATACGAGCAGTCAACAGCCCGTCGGGTGCGTCGGGAGCAATTTTTGAGTAGGTTCTCGTCACATTCAGCCCCCTGACGCACCCGACAATCACTAATGACTAATGACTAATGACTACTGACTAGGGAATTGGCCCGCGCAGGTCATTGGCCCGCACAGGTCATTGGGAATAGGAACTAACAAATAACCAATAACCAATAACCAATAACAAATAACCAATAACCAATAACTAATGACTAATAACCAACAACCAACAACCAACAACTAATAACCAACAACCAATAACTACTGACTACTGACTACTGACTACTGACTACTGACTACTGACTACTGACTACTGACTACTGACTACT
>NZ_JAUBTN010000128.1:0-3965 GCF_036705055.1 Microcoleus sp. CZ3-B2
TCCTAGCAGCTTCACTATTTTTATTCATTTTACCTCATTTTTAAATAGTCTCATACTTATTTGAAATGACTATAAATGAAAATTCAGAGCAAGAAATATTTGGAATTGTATCTAATGGGGAAGTATGGCAGTTTGGCAAACTCAAATCTAATGTTTTTACTCGAAATCAAATGTTTTATACAATTCAAGAATTAGATCGACTATTTGCCGTTATCAATTACGTGTTTCAACAGTGCGAATTGCTGCTGGATGCTGAAACGAGCGATCGCAATTAAACAGAGTTTGAAGTATCTCTTCGTTCTAAGTTCTATCTAGTTCATTTTCTTGACGTATCCATTGCCGTAAAGTTTGTTCTGCGCCAACCTCATCTTCCTGCGCTTGGGCTAGAAATTCATAGAGTTTTATTTTGGGAACTTGGAGAAAAGTCGGGCTAATTTCAACTTCTTGATATTCTTCGCCTTGAAGTTGATAGATGCGCCAAACCCGCCCGTTAAAACGCCAAAATTCAGGAACTCCCATACTGGCATAAAGTTCCAGTTTCTTGATATCTGTGTGCGTAATATCGATTTCTACTACTAAATCTGGTGGCGGATCTTGCTGCAAATTTACCGTTTTTCCTGCCACTAGCGGTTGGTTCTGGATGTAGTAAGCATTATCCGGTTCTGCACCCCGATCCAAATCTTCCCGATCGAGCGTTGTCGAACCCATCGTTTTAATTTTTAAACCGAGTTCAGCGACTAAGAAATAAATAAAACGTCCGATCAATTCTCGGTAAAATTCATGTTCTTCTAAAGGCATCGTAATTTCTAAAGTGCCGCGATCGTAGGTAAAATGGGCAGAGCGACTCTCGCCAATTGCACGGACAATTTGCTGATAGGCTTGCCAATTCAAGTTGTGGAAAATTACCCGTTTTTCGCCGATCGCTCGGGGTGCATTTAATAATAGAGGAGTAGTCACCATATGCAACACAGTTGACAGTTGACAGTTGACCCTTCAACTTTGTTCGGGGCGACGCAGTTGAGAGATAAATTTTCTGTGTAAGTCCTGTAATTAACACAGGACTTACACACGGCATCTATCCAAATCGAAAATCAAAAATCGAAAATCGAAAATAGTATCACTCCCACTCGATCGTACCAGGCGGCTTAGAAGTAATATCGTAAACCACCCGGTTCACCCCCTTAACCTCATTCACAATCCGATTCGAGATCAGTTCCAACAAATCGTAAGGAACCCGCGCCCAATCAGCCGTCATCCCGTCTTCACTTGTGATAAATCGCAGAACGATCGGGTAAGCATAGGTGCGCTGATCGCCCATCACCCCTACACTGCGAATCGGTAGCAAAACTGCAAAAGCTTGCCAAAGTTCGCCGTACAATCCGTGGCGGTTAATTTCTTGGCGAACTATGAAGTCAGCATCTCGCAAAATATTTAGTCTCTCTGCGGTAACTTCTCCTATAATCCGAATCGCCAATCCCGGGCCGGGGAAAGGTTGTCGGTTGACGATTTCTTCGGGAAGCCCGATCGACCGGCCGACTTTTCGCACCTCATCCTTGAACAACTTTCGCAGCGGTTCGATCAACTTAAAGCACAAATCTTTAGGCAACCCGCCCACATTGTGGTGACTTTTAATTTTAACAGCAACTCGTTCGCCGCTTTTCGGGTCTACATTCGTGTCAGCAGATTCAATCACATCCGGGTAAAGAGTACCTTGGGCTAGGTAATCAAAAGGGCCCAGACGCTTCGATTCTTCTTCAAATACACTGATAAATTCGTGACCAATCCGCTTGCGTTTTACTTCAGGATCGGTAACACCTTCAAGCTTAGCCAAAAAGCGACTGCGAGCTTGAACGTACTGCACCGGAATGTGGAATTGCTCTTGAAATAATTTCACCAACCGTTCCGGTTCCTGCTTCCGCATAAACCCTTGGTCGATAAACATACAGGTAAGTTGGTCGCCGATCGCCTGGTGCAGCAAGAAAGCCAAAGTCGAAGAATCAACCCCACCGGATAGAGCCAACAAAACTCGTTGATCTCCCACCCTGGCACGAATTTCGCGAATAGTTTCTTCGACAAAAGTAGCTGTCGTCCAAGTCGGTTCGCACTCGCAAATATGGTAAACAAAATTGCGAATCAAAGCTTGTCCGCCGATCGAGTGAACCACTTCTGGGTGAAACTGAACGCCGTACAAACTTTTCTCGTGGTTAGCCACAGCAGCAGACGGAGTATTGTCCGTGTGAGCGAGGATCTCAAAACCCGACGGCAACTCGCTACAGGAGTCTCCGTGGCTCATCCACATCGTGCTGCCCTCCTCGACATTTGTCAGCAAATCCGTAGGATCGTCAATAAATAGCGATGCCTTGCCGTATTCCGCCAACTTAGCCCGCTCAACTGTCCCGCCGAGTTGCTTTACCATCAACTGCATCCCGTAGCAAACACCCAGCACAGGGATTCCCAAATTCCAAATTTCCGGGTCGCATTGGGGAGCTCTTTCATCGTATACAGAACTCGGCCCTCCTGAGAGAATAATTCCTTTAGGTGCGATCGCTTTTAACTGTTCTGCAGTAGTGCGGTAAGAAATAACTTCTGAATATACTTGAGTTTCGCGAATGCGGCGAGCAATCAGTTCGGAATATTGCGAACCGAAGTCGAGAATCACGATCATTTGGCGGTCTATTTGCCCCAGAGAAGAGTTTGTGAGGTCAGAGTCAGTTTCTATTTGAGTAGTCACGGTGATTGCGTAATTGCTAATTGCTAGTTGGGCAGAATGTAGCGGAGGTATTGGTCGCCGCTTGAGTCCAAAATTGATGGAAGCGAGCTATCCTTAGTCGCTAGGAATAAATAAGATTTATACTAGATTGCTGTCAGCGATGTCAGTCAATTAATAGGGTCTGCGACAAGCATATATTTACTTCGAGCCTTACCCTAATTAATTAAACTATTGCATCAGAAATTTATTCAGGACGCAACCCAGTATAATCAAGGTCTAGGGACTGAGAATTATTACTTGTTAAATATTATCCCTGAGCTATCTTTTACAAAGAATTACGGGATATTCACACTACATTAACAAATTTGTGTCAAAAATGTATCTCCTATGTCACTTTTAACAATAATTTTGCGATCGCGCCCAAACATCACCGATCCCACGGGAATACGCTGGTTAGTGTGAGTAAAAATGCAATCCGCCGATCGCAAGTCTATTTCTCGGCTAATCTCACCGTAAATTCGATCGACCCAATTGCTACCAGTTGCCCCATCCAAAGCCCGCAGTTGCCCGAGAGCCTCTTCGGCCGTCGCTGCTGAAAAAATCGCGGAACAGGCATCGGCGGGCATTCCAGCTTTAGCACAGTAAGCTGTGAGAATTTCCCTGCGCCCATCGGCGAGGTGGTGGTGAGTGTGAAAAATCCCCGCCGCCAATTTCATCAGTTTACCGTGATAGCCAAACAGCAAAATCGATCGCACGCCCTGAAATCCAGCCTCTACCAGCAGCGGGCCCAGCCAGTTAGCAGTTTTCACCAGCCGCTGCGGATCGATCCCCAGTTGTCGCGCCAAATCCAAGCCATTTTCGCCGATGCAGAAAACTAAAGTGTCAAACAGTTCGGCTTTTTGTTGCAGTTGTTCGCGATAAACTTCCAACTGTCCGGGGGCGCTCAGCGGTTGAGAAATGCCCGTTGTACCCAGCAGCGAAAGTCCTTCTACCACACCGAAAGCTGCGTTAGAAGTGCGGGCGGCCAGTTTCCGCCCTGAAGGCAAAATCAGGGTGACAGTAATTTTTTCTCCCCGTGCGAGTTCTCTGCTCAGATTCGATCGCAGCAGCCGCATAGCGTAATCATAGATTGCCGCTCCTCCACCTGCTTTGTGATGTCCAATTCCCTCACCCCCAACAATCACAATCTGCTCTCCCTCTCCCCCATTCTCCCCCTCTCCCCCATTCTCCCCCTCTCCCTCTCTCCCCCCCTCTC
>NZ_JAUBTN010000129.1:0-3408 GCF_036705055.1 Microcoleus sp. CZ3-B2
TAAAAAATGGTAGTGTCAGCCAAGCGATCGTCAGGATATTCATTGATGGGTTTTAAGGCGTGTTATTTTTTTCAATCGCATCAAAAACTGAATCAAAAAGTCGATCGGGGATGGAAATATGTTTGCCGGCGAGTTATATCATATCCGATCGATTAACCAGGTTCGTAGTGCTAACTTTATTTATTGCGGCTAATCCACCGGACAGGATTTTAGTCGATCGCCCTTTGATGAGACTGGTTTTCCCCAGTCTACAGCAGACACCTCCAATAATTGTTGTAAAGCAGGCATCCTGCCTGCTCTTTACAGGCTTTTGAGGAGAAGTTTAATAGAGATTTCTATTTCTCAAGTAGCCAGCATTTTAATCGCTCCTGCCAAGCAATTATGAATGCTACAATCCATCACAACAAGCCGCGATAATGGATAAAAACTAACACCACCGCCCACGAGCCCAAGGCAACTTTCAGCGCCACCAAAATATTCAACAAAGGAAGCAACCCACCACTAATTAATGCTCCAAACTCTCCATGTGGCAACTCTATCCCACATAAAGTTATCGCAGACAAAAGAATAAAAACTAGCACCGAAATCTTCTCCCATCTCGCCGCTTGCCATTTTTCATAAATCCGCTGCATCCACTCGGATGATGAAGTAATTGCTACCAAGCCGATCGCAGTTCCGCCCGCTACACCCGCCGCAAAACCGCCCCCCGGAGTCAAATGCCCCCGCAGTGACAATTCAATACTCACTAAAGCCGAAATAGTCGCTCCTAAACGAGATAAAATAATAGATGGTTGATCGGTAAACTGATAAATTGTGCAGGACGGTCTTTCTGTAGCCAACAGAAATTTAGCTCCCATAATGGCGATCGTAAATACCACCACTTCAAAAATCGTGTCATACAGCCGATTTCTGAAAATAATCGCCGAGACTGCATTCGGAATCCCACTATCCTTGACAATCAATTCTACTATTGCCAATCCCGATACACCTGACGTTGGATTGGCAAAAAATAGCATTTTGATGTAAAGCAATATCCCCGCCGCAATGTAAACCCATTTCATTGATAATCCTCCCCTGAACCTGAAGCAAGTTTATAATCGAGACTCGTGTTTATTGAGGAAATTTCAGGCTGCATGATGTCATACAGCCGCTGGATTCTCGTGACAGTTAGATAATGTTTTGTTTCTGCCCCACCCGTGGCATCACTATCTAGCACAGGCACACAAGTTGCATGAATTTCTTTCTCCATCAGGGCGCGGTGTAAAGCCTCCAAACTTGTAAAAGGTACTACCTCAATGCGGAGATAATACTTGCTAAAAATTCGGCGAAAATCCTTCATCAAGGAGTTAAAATCGCGGGGACTCTCTACCGTCAACACTACTTTTAAAACATCGCCCTGAGACTCGACTTTCTCCTCTTCCAACACGCCCAAACGCATCACCAAGGACGATCGCACCGCCACCGCATAAAGCGTTATTGCCAGCATCGTACCCATCAATGCTTCTGTCAAAGCCACATCCGCAGCCCCAAACACTGAATAGATCAACGCTGCGATCGCACCTAATATGCCCCGAATGACTAGGGCGTGGTAGGGATTCACCTGAACTACTACCATACAAGCAGCCAAGGGCAACAGTGCAGTTAAAATATAAATGTAGCTATCATCATTCATAATATCTCCGGTGGAAACTCCGTCTGATTTTCTTCCCCGTCACTCGAACAGTGTGCAAAAACATACCCCAGCATTGTATTCCAAATTGCTAAGGAAATAATCGCCAAAATTAGCAGTGGCCATTCACTGGGTATTTGTAGCAGCAGCGCCACGAGGATCGCCATCGATCCCAAGGTATCGGAAACTGAAAGACTGTGTAACTTAAATAATACCGATCGCTTCCCGAGTAGGTGAGAAGTTCCCCAAAACCAGAAGAATACTCCTACAACCATCAAGAAATAACTCAAAACATCAATTATCATAGGTCGTCCAGTCGTTTTATGATATGTGCCAACAGCATTAATCCCGCATTTCCTACGGTGAGGATAATCGCCCCCACAGCGCCAATCATCCAATCATCGCGCAAGACAGATATGAACAAAGTCATAATTCCTGCCTTTGTGGAAATACTGGCCAATGCCAACATTTTCTGCCAAATATCATCATCCTTCCATGCTTCGTACATGGGGATGAGCATAGCTGCAATCATTGCAATTAGTACCAAGTTCATGGATTTTTCCTCGTCGGCAGAACCCTGTGGACTTCGTAGGAACCTGCGTGGTTGTGTCTCACAACAATTGTTTTGGGTGTAAAGGTAATCACAAATACATCCAAAAATATCATGATCGGCGACCTTTTGAGTTTTACCCGTTCCAGAATCATGTCTTCTCCGTTGTGGGGATTGACAATAATTTGAAAAGCTTCAATGTATGCTACTGGAATCGCAATCAGAATTTTTTTAATCATTTTTAGCCAATCCTTAAACCTTTCCGGGGATGTATAGCCACGGGGGAGAAGAAAGGCAATCAGCACACCAATGATGATATTTGCTGGACTCAGATCGGAAGTCAGCAAAAACCAAATTGTCAATCGTAATATCAAAGTTCCAATCATGCTAGTGCCATCCAAAAGAGTACGATCAAACTTAGAGTCATTACACCGATCAGATGCTCAAATTGCTCAGCTACGCGCGGCAGATCGATCGCCAACCGTTTAATAACTAAAACATAAATCAGCCACCCAATCGCGATCGTGCCAATGGCTTTGATGATGCTCTCAACCGTATAAGCTTCTAAGTACACCACATTTGCGATAATTAGCCCGCTAGTTAAAAGTGCGATCGCTAGCCACAAACCGATTTTGATTTCTTGTTTTTCTCCACGGGGCAGAAAGATGAATTTGGCGAAGGCTATGGCTGTGCCAAGTGCAGCGATATTCATCGGGATCTCCTGCCAAGGTGCTACACTTTTTAATGTCAACACTTTAGACCCAAATCCTGCCAACAATGGAAAACCGGAAATCGAGAGACTGGCGATAACTAGGGGAATCCAGAGGTTATAGCCGATCGGCTTAGATTGCAGTTCTTTGAAGTTTCTACTTGGTAATGAGCCGGCCATCAAGAACAGATTTGATTTCACTAAACCGTGACCCAGCGCATAAATCCCCCCTACTTCTGGCGCTGCGAGAATAAAGCCTAACTGGGAAATTGTGCTGAAGGCTAACATCCGTTTTGTGTCTTTTTCAAAGATCACAAAAAAGACCCCCATTAAAGCTGTTGCTACGCCAAATATTCTGACGATATTACCAATATCGTCGGAAATTAAAGCACAGCGCAAGAGAGGTAAAATACTGGCTTTGATGACAATTCCTGATAGTAATGCTGAGACTGGGGTTTCTGATTCTGAGTGAGTTAGCGG
>NZ_JAUBTN010000130.1:0-3311 GCF_036705055.1 Microcoleus sp. CZ3-B2
AGTTGTTGGTTGTTAGTTGTTGGTTGTTGGTTGTTAGTTGTTAGTTGTTAGTTGTTGGTTGTTAGTTGTTAGTTGTTAGTTGTTAGTAGGGGCGGTGCGCCGTGCCCGCCCTCAGTTGTTAGTCAACAGTCAACAGTCAACAGTTAACAGCTAACAGTCAACAGTCAACAGTTAACAGTTAACAGTCAACAGTCAACAGCTAACAGTTAACAGTTAACAGCTTAAATGTTCTGGGCGCGCCCGTACCAACGCAGCAACATTCCCGCCAACCTTTGAGAATTGTGGCGAATTAAACCCGTATTTTTATCTTCATCCATCACATTTGCGATGACTATTCGCCTGCCCAATTGCGTTACGGCTTCTCTATCGAGCACTACCGGATAGGAATTTTCCTGAGAATAGCGGATCAAGGCTTTTGCAGAAGGGACTTTTCCTTGAACTACTACAGCATCGAACAGGGGCCGGCCGCAAGCGCGATCGATCGCCCGAATGTGATCTGCAACACTGTATCCGTCAGTTTCTCCCGGCTGAGTCATAATATTGCACACATAAATGCGCGGAACTTCGCTGCGGGCGATCGCCTCGGCAATTTCCGGCACCAACAAATTCGGAATCACGCTCGTATAAAGACTCCCCGGCCCAATAATTATAAAATCCGCTTCCCTCAGCGCGATCGCCACCTTGGGCAAAGCGGGAGGATTAGCAGGAATGCAGCCTATTTTGACGATTTTTCCGTTAGCTTCGGTAATGCTGGACTCCCCCTCAATTATCCTGCCGTCAGCCAGTTCTGCCCACAAAGAAACGTCGCTCAGAGTGGCCGGCAGCACCTCTCCCCTAACCGCTAAAACTTTAGAACTCGCGGCGATCGCCTGTTCCAAATCTCCAGCAATATCGCTCATCGCCGTCAAAAACAAATTCCCAAAACTGTGGCCCACCAAACCGTCACCGGCCTGAAAACGATATTGAAATAACTCAGTCAATAACTTTTCCTCATCTGCCAAGGCCGCCAAACAATTGCGAATATCTCCCGGCGGCAGCACCCCAATTTCCCGCCGCAGTCGCCCGGAAGACCCGCCGTCATCCGCCACCGTGACAATAGCAGTGATTTTGGCACTGTATTCCTTCAATCCCCTGAGCAAATTAGAAAGCCCGGTACCGCCTCCAATTGCCACAATTTTCGGGCCGCGGTGCAAGCGGCGGTGGTTGAGGAGTCGATCGACCAATTCCTCATTCCCTTCCGGCATCAGCACTTGAGTAATAGAGTTCAAACTGCGAGTTTGCCCCCACAAAATTAACAAAATCCCGCCAGCAATCACGACCGGCCCCGACACGTAATTGGGAATAACTTCTGCAATCCACGTCAAAAAATTTCTCAACAATTGCAACAAGAAAAAAATCGGAGTCATCCCAGTCCAAATCGCTAAACCCAAGGTGGCAAGCACCACACCGCTAGCACTGATCAGCAGCCACCGTTTCACCAACAGTCCGGGGGCCAACCACTTAAACCACTGGTGAACTCGCCCGTTCCGCAAAGAAGGGGGGTAAGGATTTCTGGAATGGGCAATAACCTGCTTGGCTTTAGCCAAGACGCGAAGGGCTTTAGGAAATGAACTAATTGACATGGTTAATTAGTCTTAAGGGTATTGGAACAGCTCAATCTGACAAATTTACAATACAAGAGAGTTTTGATTCTGGCAGTCTATTTAAGTCATTAATTATTAGTCATGAGTCCTCAGTCATTAGCTAGACTGATGACTGAGGACTGACAACTTATTGATAACATCTTATGGTTGAGCCGCTAATCGAACTCAAAGGGGTAAGTAAGTCCTTCGGCCAGAACCAGATCCTCGATCGAGTCGATCTGAACATTTATCGGGGAGAGGCCCTGGCAATTATTGGCCCTTCCGGGACGGGGAAATCGACGATTTTGCGGATAATTGCGGGTTTGTTGGCCCCCGATGCCGGAGAGGTTGTCGTTCAGGGACAGCGCAGGGTGGGATGGGTAGACGACGTGGCAGATCCGATCGGGATTGGGATGGTGTTTCAGCAAGCGGCTTTGTTTGATTCGCTGACGGTGGAGGAGAATGTCGGTTTTTTACTGTACCAGCATTCTAAGCTGCCGCGCCCCCGGATTCGGCAATTGGTCGAGGAGAAGTTGGATATGGTGGGTTTACCGGGAATTGGCGAACGCTATCCAGCGCAGTTGTCTGGGGGAATGCGGAAGCGGGTAAGTTTTGCCCGCGCCATCATGGCGAATCCCGATAATGCGAGGGATAATCCAGAGGTTTTACTGTACGACGAACCGACGGCGGGTTTAGATCCCATCGCTTCGACGGTAATTGAAGATTTAATCCGCGACTTGCAGAAAGCTCAAGGAGTTTGCAGCACTTATGCGATCGTCACCCACCAAGACAGTACCATCCGCCGCACAGCCGATCGCATCATATTTCTCTATCAAGGCAAAGTGCAGTGGGAGGGAACCGTCAGCGACATTGCAACCACAGATAATTTATTAATTAAACAATTTTTTAGCGGCAGCGTTACCGGGCCGATTCAACTGATTGGATAGTCATTAGTCATTGGTCATTAGTCATTAGTCATTAGTCATTGGTCATTGGTCATTGGTCATTGGTCATTAGTCATTAGTCATTGGTCATTAGTCATTGGTCATTGGTCATTAGTCATTGGTCATTGGTCATTGGTCATTGGTCATTGGTCAGCAGTCATTGGTCATTAGTCATTGGTCATTGGTCATTGGTCATTGGTCATTAGTCATTGGTCATTGGTCATTGGTCATTGGTCATTAGTCAGCAGTCATTGGTCATTAGTCATTGGTCATCGATTATTAAGAACGAGGGTAATATGACAAGCAAAAGTTTTCAGGAATTGCGGGTTTATAGATTATCAGAACGATTAGCAGATGAGATCTGGAAAATTGTTAACAGTTGGGATATTTTTGCCAAAGATACGATCGGCAAACAAATTGTCCGTTCAGCAGATAGCGTCGGTGCTAACATAGCAGAAGGACTAGGACGAGGCAGCTATCAAGACAATCGACGCTTTGTAAAAATAGCCAGAGCCTCTCTGAACGAAACTCAGCACTGGTTGAGACGAGCTTACACTCGAAACCTTTTAACTGTTCAACAGATAAATGAGCTTACAGCCCTCATTAACGACTTAGCCCCTCAATTAAACTCCTACCTACAATCTATTGGGCCATGCCCTAAAAATCACGACTAATAACCAATAACCAATAACCAATAACCAATAACCAATAACCAATAACCAATAACCAATAACCAATAACCAAT
>NZ_JAUBTN010000131.1:0-3178 GCF_036705055.1 Microcoleus sp. CZ3-B2
GAGAGGGGGAGAGGGGAAGAGGGGGAGAGGGGAGAGGGGGAGAGGGGGAGATGGGGATATGGGGAGAGGGAGAGGGGGAGAGGGGGAGAGGGGGAGTTCACTGGTTCTCTGGCTCTGCTTGGGAACCTATATCACTCTTGCTCTGCCTCGACACAGAGTTAGGGAGGCAGAGCCTGCGGATCTGCGTTACCAGGAAGAGCTTGGTAACGAGTAAAACGAGTAAAATATAGGTTCTGTCTAAGTCTCGATCGACTGCGGTAAACTGAGGGATAATCAAAACGCCCTTTGATTGCGGCTCCTCCTAGTTTGATGTGCAACCCTATGTCTACTGTCACTTTTGGTTTATCAACCCCTGCAGCCGCAGAGCCGGGGGCATCCTACGATAGCAACCAAGCGCCCCAGCGCCCCAGCGCGCCAGCAGAGTGGATCGAGGTGTTGGTGGACTCTCCTTTCAGGGGCGCGGGGGACTTGCCGGGGGAGGAAAACAAACTATTTACCTATCGCTTACCAGCCCAATTGAACGTGCAGCCGGGGGATATTTTGAGCGTACCCTTTGGCAGTCAACAGGTAGGGGCGATCGCCATTCGGTTCGTTTCTCAACTGCCAACCGACTTAGATCCGGCGCGGGTGAAAGATGTCGAAGATATTGTCACTACGGGATTTTTTCCGGCTAGTTATTGGCAACTACTAGAACGAGTATCTACTTATTATTGCACGCCATTAATTCAAGTAATTAGAGCTTCGCTACCGCCCGGTTTATTAAGCCGTTCTGTGCGCCGCATTCGCTTAATTAAAGAAGCTATTTCTCCCAATGCCGAAACATTTCTAAATCCCGCTGCTAGTCAAATATTGCAATTGCTGCAAGCTCAAAAAAACGGCGATTACACTTGGAAATATCTTCAGGGACAAGTCAAGGGAAGCTATCGGGGATTGCGAGATTTGTTGAAACGGGGTTGGGTAGAAAGTTATATAGAGCCGCCCAATCCTCCCAAAGCACAATTCAAACCGGCAGTGACATTAATTCCTAGCGCCTTTGTTGTAGATTTAACCAAGCGACAACAAGAAGTATTAGAAGTTTTGCGGCTGGGCGGCGGTGAAATGTGGATGAACGATTTGCTGAGAATTTGCAGTACGAGTTCCTACGTTGTCAAAAAATTGGCAGAAAAAGGTTGTATTGTGATCGATCAAAGGGAAGTGCTCAGGGCCGATCGCGCAATTGCTCAATTACCCGATGCGCCGAAAAATTTAACTCATTTTCAAGCTGAAGCTTTAGCGTTTATTAACAGTTTTTCGGGATTCCGTCAAGTGCTGCTGCACGGCGTTACAGGTTCCGGGAAGACTGAAGTGTATTTGCAGGCGATCGCCCCAATCCTAGCCAGCGGCAAATCCGCCCTCGTGCTCGTCCCCGAAATCGGGTTGACACCGCAACTTACAGACAGATTCCGCGCCCGTTTTGGCGAGCAAATTTGCGTGTACCACAGCGCCCTATCCGACGGCGAACGTTACGATACATGGCGGCAGATGCTCGCTGGAACCCCGCAAATTGTCATCGGCACGCGATCGGCCATTTTTGCACCATTGCCTCACCTCGGCTTAATTATCCTCGATGAAGAACACGACAGCAGCTTCAAACAAGACCAACCAGCGCCCTGTTACCACGCCCGCACTGTTGCCAAATGGCGCGCGGAATTAGAAAATTGTCCCTTAATTTTAGGTTCTGCAACGCCAGCCTTAGAGACATTAGTGGGGACGCGCCGAGATTATCACTCGTTACCAACTATCCATTATTTATCATTACCAACTCGCATTTATTCCCGCCCGATGCCGCCCGTGGAAGTAGTCGATATGCGGCAAGAATTGCGGCAAGGAAATCGTTCAATTTTCAGCACTTCCCTGCAAAACGCCCTGGAACAATTGCAAGCAAAACAACAGCAAGGTATTCTATTTATTCACCGCCGAGGACACAGTACCTTTGTCTCTTGTCGGAGTTGCGGCTACGTGATGGAATGCCCGAATTGCGATGTTTCGCTTTCCTATCACCACGTCGGCGAAGGAACCGCAGAAATATTGCGCTGTCACTACTGCAACCACACGGAACGACACCCTCAAAACTGTCCAGATTGCAGTTCTCCTTACTTCAAAAACTTCGGCAGTGGCACCCAGCGAGTGGAACAGGAATTAACCAGATTGTTTCCCGAATTGCGGGGGATTCGGTTTGATAGCGACACTACTAGAAATAAGGGCGACCACCGCAGATTGTTAACTCAATTTGCGAAGGGGGAAGCTGATATTTTGTTGGGGACGCAAATGCTGACGAAAGGGTTAGATTTAGCAGGAGTCACGTTGGTAGGAGTTGTGTCTGCTGATGGGTTGCTGAATTTATCGGATTATCGGGCCAGCGAACGGGCTTTTCAAACATTAACTCAAGTGGCGGGCCGTGCGGGGAGAGGTGACGATCCGGGGCGGGTAATTATCCAAACTTACACTCCCGAACATCGGGTAATTCAAGCGGTGAGGCGGCATGAATATGCGGGTTTTGTGGAGACGGAATTAGCAGAAAGGGCGCTGTTGAATTATCCACCTTCGGGGCGGTTGGTTTTGTTGCGGTTGAGTAGTGTTGATGCGGCGGAAGTTGCGGTGACTGCGGTACAGTTGGCGTCTGTTTGTCAACAGTATATCGATCGACTTTCGGTGACTGGCTGCGAGATGTTGGGGCCTGCACCGGCGGCGATTATGCGGGTGGCGAATCGCTATCGGTGGCAGATTTTGCTGAAGTTACCTGTGGATGAGTCTGTGGATTTGTCGGATTTGATCGGGTTGCGCGATTCCCTTCGGGATAGCTTCGCTTCACGCACGCCGCGTTCTGTTAGTCTAACTATTGATGTCGATCCGTTGAATTTTGGTTGATTGGTGGTGAAAAAGATAAGACGGCGGTTGAAACCTGAAGAAAACAACGTAATTTAAACGGCCGGGTATTCAACCCGCGCACCATCCGGGTTTTGTCTGTATAGATGCGGTTTCAACCGCCCGGTCTTCTTTGCAATACCAGTGCGATCGCCCCTTCATCAAAAATACACGATCTCACAATCCTTCCGGGCAGGGTCATTGGTAACAAGTTAGAAAGGAGTAGATTTTGTCAATACCCCTTTGTGCATAAATATAATTGGGTAATAATGAT
>NZ_JAUBTN010000132.1:0-3083 GCF_036705055.1 Microcoleus sp. CZ3-B2
GAGGCGAATTGTCAGCGCCTTTGAGACTCAAATTGTGGTCTTAAGAATCCCTGTTGCTTCAGCACAGGGAGTGTCAATAGATATTGTAACTACAATTTGTCGTTACAGCCACTTACTTTAACACATCTTTGGATCGCCCACTTCGCCCCCTTCGCCCAATCACCCCAAATATCCCAACACCGCTGCTACCCGACGCCGCAGTCCATTAAAACAAAACGCTAAAATAGTAGATCCTACAATTTGGGAGTTAATATTTGACACTTGCACCTACGCGCGAAAACGTCCTAGCTTGGCTCTCGCAGCGCGTTCCTGCTGCCCGCATCACACATATCCTCGGCGTCGAACAGACAGCAGGTGACTTGGCCAGACATTACGGCCTCGACGAAGCAAAAGCTCGATCGGCCGGATTGTTGCACGACGCAGCAAAATACTTCAAACCCCAACTGCTGCTGCAAATGGCTCAGAAGGAAGGTTTAGAGTTAGACTCATTGTTGGAAGCACACCCGCATTTGCTGCACGCAGACGCGGGCGCGATCGTCGCTAGAGACGAATTTGGGGTGGTCGATCGAGAAATTTTGGACGCAATCGCCAATCATACCCTCGGCCGACCAAGCATGAGCCAGCTCAGTTGTACCGTATTTGTAGCAGATACTATAGAGCCGAGCCGCGGCAACACCGCCCAACTAGCAGCACTGCGCGAGGCAAGCTGGCAAAATCTTTATGCAGGCGTGTGGCAAACTAGCGATTATTCTCTGAAATATTTGCTAGAAACTCGCTGCTACATTCACCCGCGCACCGTACTTACGCGCAATTGGGCGCTGCAAATGGCTCGCCAATCGCCGGAAACAGGAAATTCGACAGGGAAGTCGATCGAACAAATCACGAGTTAAAAGTAAAATTTACCAGCAATCCTTTACTTACTTCTGGCTTCCACCTAACTCCTATTTCCAGTCTCAAACCGCCAACAACCGATTTTCCTTTACTGTCTCAATTAGGAACTTAAACACTTAATGTCAGATCTAACCCAACTCGAATATTCCAGAACTCAGTCTACAGAAACAGACAGCGCCACCTCAGACGAAACGCGCGGCCTGATCGTGACCGCTGCCCAAGCTGCCGATGACCGCAAAGCCGTTGATATTGTATTGCTCCAAGTGTCAGAAGTATGCTATCTGGCAGACTACTTTGCGATCGTCACCGGATTTTCCAACGTCCAAGTACGAGCCATCTCCCAAGCCATCGCCGACCAAGTAGAAGAAGAATGGGGACGGTTGCCACTACGTACACAAGGGCTATCAGACGCAAGTTGGGTAGTCATGGACTACGGCGACGCGATTATCCACATCTTGAAACCCCAAGAGCGCGAGTTTTACAATTTAGAAGCGTTTTGGGGACACGCCGAACGGATTGATTTTTCCACCGCAGAGGAATGCTAATGTGAAAAACGCTTCTGTTTCTATTTGTCCTGTTCCGCAAGAACAGCGCCCGGTTAATGAATACCAAGAACTTACAGAATCTGGTTTTTTTAGCTGGGTAACTCTCGATTGGCCTGAGTATTTGGCAAAACTAGCTTGGGTTTGGGGTTGGAGTTGCTTGGTATCCGGGCCGATAGCTGCTTCTAGCTTTGCTCCCTTCAAGTATCCAGTTCAGTTTGCCCTGTGTGCGGCAGCCGGTGCCAGTTTTATTCTAGGATTGGCTTTGCTGCGACTTTACTTGGGTTGGTTCTACGTGCGATCGCGCCTTGTAAATCCCACCGTCGTCTACGAAGAGTCAGGCTGGTACGATTGTCAATCTTGGCCTAAAACACCGGAGATTTTAGCTCAAGACCAGTTGATAGTCAACTACGAACTAGAACCAATTCTCAGGCGTTTGCGGCAGACATTTTATGGTTTGACTGTATTGCTGGTTGCCGGGGGACTAATTTGGAATTGTTTGTAATCGGGAATCGTGACAGGGAAGTTTTGAGTTGTCCGGGCGGTGTGCTTTTGTCGCCGCCCCCTTACAACTTCCTCCACCAAATCTAAAATCTAAAATCTAAAATCTAAAATTGATATGACAAGGGGAAAACGAACCCAAGCTCCCGAACTGGAAGTCACACTGCTGCGCGAAGGTATTGTGGAATCTAGGCATCGCGCCCAAGCCGCTGTCTGTGACAAACGCGGCCGCGTTCTGTCCGTTGCGGGTAACTCGGAAACGGCGGCATTTGTCCGTTCTTCTCTCAAACCGTTTCAAGCTTTGGCTGTGACGGCGAGCGGGACTTTGGAACGCTACGAATTGACCGATCGAGATTTAGCGATTATTTGCAGTTCTCATCAAGGTACGATCGAGCAATCGCGACAGGTATTTAACGTCCTGTGGCGCTGCGACATAGACCCATCTAAACTTCAATGCCCCATTCCTGAAGGCAAAAAAAGCCCCCTGCAATACAACTGTTCCGGTAAACACGCCGGAATGCTGGCTGTCTGTCAGCAAATGCACTGGCCGCTGGATACTTATTTGCGCCGCAAACATCCCGTCCAGCAACTTATTTTGGGCAAGGTTGCTGACTTGCTGGCCATGCCTGCCGAAGAGTTTATCAGCGCTCGCGACGACTGCGGCGCTCCTACCTATTTGTTGCAGTTGGGACAAATGGCATCTTTGTACGCTAAGTTAGCCTCCGGCGACAATGTGGATATGGAGCGGATTGTCCGCGCTATGACTCACCACCCGATGATGGTTGCCGGTGAGGGAAGATTTGACACGGAACTGATGCGCTTGACTCAAGGAGAATTGGTCAGCAAGTCCGGCGCAGAAGGGGTGCAGTGCATTGGCCGCGTTGGTGAAGGTATGGGCTTGGCCATTAAAATCGCCGATGGTGGCAAGCGCGCTAAATTTGCTGTGGCAATTCACTTGCTCAAGCAGTTGGGGTGGATTACTCCGACTCAGGCCGAAACTCTTTCGGACACTTACCTGACTCTCAGCGATTTTAAGCGCTTGGAGGTAGTGGGGGAAGTTTCGATGCTTTAAGTTGTTCTACATCCAAATTGTAGATCGACATCACCGACCAAAAATCCTCTCCCCCTCTCCCCCCCTCCCCCCCTCTC
>NZ_JAUBTN010000133.1:0-2994 GCF_036705055.1 Microcoleus sp. CZ3-B2
TTCCGGTCGAAGTTTTTTGACAAAAGTTAAATTCTTTAAATTATTGCAGTCAACCTTTCCATCATATTTGCGAGGGGTGCCTCGTGGATTTTTTTCACCTGTATAGAGGTAATTTAAGTTAGCATCAATCCTTAATTTGCTAATCAAATTTAAATCTGCATCCCGTACAGCATTCCAGAATTTTAAGCGACAATAATAACCATCAGCTACCAAGTAACGGACAGAATCTGGCAACAAAGAACGAGTTTTTTTTAAATGTTGAGCATAGTCATCAACTCTTGTTATTTCAGGCGTTAAGCTTAATAAATTCTTTTTTTTGCCAAGTTTTTTTGAATTATTTTTGACTTTAGCAGTTAGGGGATTTTTCGGTAGTTCTGCGGTCGGACGCAAGGGCGTTTGTTGTACACTTAGGCTATAAGATAAATGAGTTTCAACTTCGACCACAGAAATTACAGAAATTTCTAATCGGGAGCATCTCAATTATGCACTAAGTATAAATACTTAGAAGAGTAATATGCAAGAATTATGTAAAATGTAAAAACACACTTACGAGTGAGAAAAATATGACCCCAGCAGAAACTCAAGAACTCCAAAAATGTCTAGAAAAGGTATCCGCTATCTTACTCAAGAATACACCATCAGAACAGCTAAAAGACTTTGGCAGTATTGAATTAGCCGGAGCGAGATCATGTCCTCAAAGAAGTAGCCCCAGAGATTGGAAAATTTTTTAAGCAGCAGCAGCCAAACAGAAGCAGGCAGAGCCAGAGAAATCCAGACCTGTATGGGTAAATGGCGAGTAAGAGAACAACAAAGTAAAAAACTCGGACTAAAGAAAGGGACAAGATTAAGCCCTCACTTAGAAAAATGCTGCCTAATATTGAGCGCCAACGTATCCTATGCCAATACTACTAAAGACTTACAACAACTCACAGGAATATACGTATCCCACAGTACGCAACAACGGCTAGTACATCGACAAGAATTTGTGGAGGCTGTAGCAGAGAAAACTGTTACCGCTTTGAGTTTAGATGGAGGCAAGGCAAGATTAAGAACCGACTTAGGAGAAGCCAGTGAATGGCGAGACTACAAAGCCGTGGCGTTGCATCATCAACAGTGTGCTGCTTTCTTTCAAGAGAATAACAAGCTATTGGATTGGGTGAATCGACAGCCTTTGGGTGAGCCGGTTGCTTGTCTAGGTGATGGACATCCAGGGGTCTGGAATTTGATAGCTGGGATTGCTTCATTCGAGAAACGTTTAGAGATTTTAGATTGGTATCACCTCAAGGAAAACCTGTACAAATTGGGTGGTTCTAATCAACGTTTGCGAACAGTGGAGACTCATCTGTGGCGTGGTCAGGTGGATGGGGCAATCGCTGCTTTGGCTGGCTGGGATGTACCTCACGTCAAGAACTTTCTGGATTATCTAGAACGACATCGATGTAGGATTCCTGATTATCAGGCGATGCAGTCTCAAAAGATCACAATTGGTTCGCTTTGCTGTCGAGGCGACAATTAAACAGATTGGACGGAGAATCAAAATATCCGGGGCACAATGGAATCGTGACAATCTGGCTCAAGTTCTGAAACATCGTTGTGCTTATTTAAATCTCGCTTTGGCCTGAGTAGTATTTATACTCATTACATATTTGAGATGCTCCCTTTCTAATCCCTCTTCAGGTCTGCCAGCTACACCATTATAAAAACTAGCTTTGCCTTCAGTTTTTTTGCTACTTTTGGGGATAAAAGAACAATCGATAACGGCAATAAGTGTTCGCTGATGATCTAAGGCTTTATTGAGAAATAATTTATTAAATGCGGGAAAATCAAAGCTTTTGAAAAAGTGGCGACGATTGGTTTTTTCACTCAAACAGCTATAACGACTCAGATTGGTAAAATTAACCTTGCCATAAACAAGCAATATGGTGGAAAATAAAATCACCATAAACTTCTTTTGAGCTTGACTAATACCTGGCATTTGTTGTAAAATAGATTCAAGAATATTCATGAGGCAGTTTTTTAAATTCGTGTGTTTTTTGACCTTAACCTAAAAATTGCCTTTTTTTTGATTTTTGATTCAGATTCCAATAACTTTTGTAGCTCGGCGAGCCTCGCGTCCCTCTTCCAAAACTGTCCGAAGTATTGATATTGGGGTATGTGTTTATTTTTTTGAGTAATACTTTATGGTCTATACGGTGGGTGCATCTCACTTTTGCGAATATGTCAAAAAAGGGTTAAAATGAAAAAGCTAGTAAAATCGTTAAATAAAAATGAGGTAAAGAAAATGACACCCTCAGACCAACAACAGCTAAAAGCCCACTTAAAAGCGGCAGCAGAAATTCTTTACAGAAATACAGCTCCAACCGAATTAAAAAGTTTTGAAAGTATAGAAAAATCAGTTCGTCAGCAAATGTTATCAGAAGTTGCTCCAGAACTAGGTAGCTTTTTTTTTCAGCAGTATCAGGAATTAAAACAGGAAAACCCCGAAAAATAAAATCAATAATCGGCTCCCTCGACATTACAGATAATCAGGCAAAATATTTTGGCTTAAAAGCTTACAGTCAATTTAGTCCACTGATGGAAAATTGCTGTCTTTTAATCAGTGCCAACGAATCTTATCAAACGGCAGAAAAAGATTTGGAAAAACTTACGGGGATCAAAATTTCTCACAGTACATTACTCATATTAGTCAAGACTGTAGTTTAGACTAACCAAAGATGAGAACGGTGGCTTTCAGAAGAACTAGAGCCACCGCGCCAGGAGAGAATGAGGGTGAAAAATAAAACCTATCCACTCCTTAAATGAACAGTGAACGATTAAAGGACTTTCGTCAAGCAGCATACGAGTTATTGGTGCTGGCGAAAGATGCAACATTCGAGCTGATGGATGCAGTGATGACCACTCCGAATGCGTCGTGTTTAGCGGAATTTTCACTCAATCCATTATTCAAGCGTCAATGGCCAAGCATCTATGAAGCGTTACAAGACTGTAGACCAG
>NZ_JAUBTN010000134.1:0-2468 GCF_036705055.1 Microcoleus sp. CZ3-B2
GTCTTGTCGGACGCGGTTCCTTGTGAATCTGGAAGCCCCCGTCATAGCGGTACTCCGCTTGACGGTGGGTAATTCACTCGTCTTGTCTTCAACCTCTACCTGGTTGGTAAAGTCTCCTGTAGACGCGGTTTCAACCACCGGGTATTCTTGGGGAGTTGACTAAATACTTGCTATAGATGAAGTCCTAACTCTCCTTTACAAGGTTTTTTGGGAGGGAGTTATGTATAGCACGTATTTGGCAAAAAGGTATAGTTAATCAAGCGATAAAAGAATCCCGCACCAAAATGTAGTTTTTGGTGCGGGAGGGAAGACAAGGAGCTAAATTGCTCGTTTATTCGTCGTAGATGCGGCATTCAGCAGCGTCAGGGTTGTCGTCGCAATATTTTTCAAAGGAATTTTTAGGTTTGACTTGCTTTTGGTGGGAAGCTTCTGCTTGCAGTTCTTCAACTGCGTCCCACGCTGCGGCGCATTCGCCCGAAGTTGCGCCCTTGACGTCACAGACGGTACGAGCGCTTTCTAGTTCTTCTTCAATTTGTTCTTGGATGTTGCCTGCGGGTGTTGTTGTCATAAATTTCTTGAGTAAGAAAGGTTTTCTTTTTTGGATGTTAGCTTGTGTTCGATTTGCAGTTTCAGTCTGGCGACCTCAGCTAATACTAGCTTGAGATGTGCTGATGTTGCAGCCCGATCAAACCCATCCATAAACTGCGATCGCAGCAGCCGTCTCTACTTCCTGTTTTATTTTAGCCGATCGGCGGATTTTAGTTCACAGGCATCAATGCAGGTCGAGCCCACCTGACTTTTGATGAAAACATTACAGGAAATTGTCGTGTCAAACTGTATTGAGCTTGATCTTTTAAGATTTAGCTGAAGACGGAATTTAACACTAAACAGATTGATTTACTCATGTTAACTTATGTTAACACAAGAATGGCGATCGGGGGAGAGTCGATCGACTTTCCAATAGCGTCGCGCCAGCGGCAAGTTCCGGTTAGCCTAATGTATAGACATAGTTTTATAGAGATTTTCGCCCTATGGACAAGCAAAACCAAATGCAATGGGTCAGCGCCTTATCAACCCGTCCGTCTTTGGAATCAGCCTTGAAAGAAGTTGTAGAAAAAGCCGATCGCGAATTAGAAGGCCCGGCCGATTTAGCGCTGATTTTTATCTCGTCTGCCTTTGCCAGCGAGTA
This sequence comes from Microcoleus sp. CZ3-B2, assembly GCF_036705055.1. NCBI lineage: Bacteria > Bacillati > Cyanobacteriota > Cyanophyceae > Oscillatoriales > Microcoleaceae > Microcoleus > Microcoleus sp. CZ3-B2. Next base: position 1,190 of record NZ_JAUBTN010000134.1, read on the forward strand.
TTCTCGGCTGATGCCTTTACTCAAAGAATTACTGCCAGTGCCTGCGATTCTCGGCTGCGGTGGGGGAGGGGTCATCGGTACCGGTCGAGGCGGTCAGACCGAAGAAGTGGAGGGTTCTCCAGCAGTCAGCCTCTGTCTTGCCCGCTTGCCTGGAGTGAACGTCAGAACATTTCACGTCGGTGCAGAGGAACTGCCGGACTTAGACAGTCCGCCGGATACTTGGGTGGATTTGTTGGGCGTGCCGGCCGGCGAAGAACCGCAGTTTATCATTTTGGCCGATCCCTTTTCGGCAAAAATTAACGATTTGCTGCAAGGGCTAGATTATGCTTATCCGGGTGCACCGAAGGTAGGGGGACTCGCCGGCGGGGACGGTGCGGGCAGGGGCGCGGCGCTGTTTTGCGACTATCAGCTTTACCGAGAAGGAACGGTGGGAGTGGCTTTGAGCGGAAATATAGTTCTAGAAACGATCGTCGCTCAGGGCTGTAGACCGATCGGGCATCCTTATCGGGTGACAGAAGGAGAGCGCAATATTGTGCTCAAACTCGAAGAACAAACCGACGATATCGGCAGCGGGGGCATCGAGCGATCGCCCTTAGAGGCCCTGCGAGAGTTAGTTCAAACTTTGAGCGAAGCAGACCGAGAATTAGCGCAGCACTCGTTATTTGTCGGCTTAGTCAGCGATGAATTCAAGTTTAAATTAGAGCCCGGAGATTTTTTAATCCGAAATTTGTTAGGGGTAGATCCGAAAGTGGGAGCAATTGCGATCGGCGATCGAGTACGTCCCGGACAGCGCATCCAATTCCACCTACGGGACGCGCGCACCTCCGCAGAAGACCTAGAACTGCTGCTCGATCGCTATCAGCGGGATGCTGAGTACAGGGGTACATCCAGCGCAGGCGCATTGATGTTCTCTTGTCTGGGGCGCGGCGAAGGGCTTTACGGCCAATCGAACTTTGACTCGAAACTGTTCGGCAGGTACATCAAAAACATTCCCCTCAGCGGCTTTTTCTGCAACGGCGAAATCGGCCCCGTGGGCGGCAGCACGTTTCTGCACGGCTATACCTCCGTATTCGGGATTTGTCGCCAAAATTCCTAATCTTGTTGACTGTTGGCAGTTGGCAGTTGGCAGTTGGCAGTTGGCAGTTGACTGTTAACGGTTGACTGTTGACTGTTGACTGTTGACTGTTGACTGTTGACTGTTGACAACTAACAACTAACAACTAACAACTAACAACTAACAACTAACAACTAACAACTAACAACTAACAACTAACAACTA
>NZ_JAUBTN010000135.1:0-2414 GCF_036705055.1 Microcoleus sp. CZ3-B2
GACTACTGACTACTGACTACTGACTACTGACTACTGACTACTGACTACTGACTACTGACTACTGACTACTGACTAATACTCAACTAAGGTAACAATTGGCACATCAGGCAATTTCTGCCTGCCGCCCAAAGCCTGCAATTCAATGACAAAAGCAAAACCGATAAGCTCGCAGCTTGCTTGCTGCAACAACTGAGCCGTTGCTACCGCCGTTCCGCCAGTGGCGATCAAATCGTCCACAACCAGCACCCGGCTGCCGGATTTCATCGCGTTTCGGTGCATCTCCAGTCGATCGACACCGTACTCCAACTCGTACTCAGCAGAATAAACTTCTCCTGGCAGTTTCCCCGGCTTGCGGACAGGAATAAAGCCTATTCCCATTTTATAAGCCAAGGGCGCGCCAAAGATGAAGCCCCGCGATTCCATACCCACCACATAGTCAGCAGACATTGCAGAGCATTTTTCGGCTAAGCTGTCAATGGTGTAGCTGAGGCCTTGCGGGTTGGACAGCAAAGTTGTAATGTCTCTAAACATTATTCCCGGCTTGGGGAAATCAGGAATGTCGCGAATCAGAGATTTGAGATCCATAAGCTTGCAGGTCGGTGTTGAAGGTAACGAGGAATCAAAAATGGTACAATCATAGCGCCAATCGATTTGAGATTTGAGATTTTAAATTTAAGATTTGAGATTCACACTAAAATCTAAATTTTCGGGGTCTAAATTTTGGGGCTGCCGGCGAACCTCTCTGGGGCTTGTCTCCCTATGCAGGTGAGGTGAGTCGATTTAAGATTTGAGATTTACTCCACAGATGCAATCTGGGCCTTAAACTAAGGTCTAAATTTTTGCTGAGAACTTCTTTAATTTTTATTTGTAAATTGTTTAATCCTTTGCGTACTATGTAAACAAATGTCATAATTCCCTAACACCAGGGTTGAATATCAAGATTTGTCAACCTATGATCTAAAGTCAAAAATATAGTATCTAAAATCCAATGATCGAGTTGACAGCACGAGTGGGTGAGGTTCTTCCTTCGATAACCTTGGCGATCGCAGCTAAGGCGAAAGCCATGAAGGCCGCAGGAATAGATGTCTGTAGTTTGAGTGCGGGAGAACCAGACTTTGATACGCCCGAACACATTAAAACAGCGGCTAAGCAAGCTCTGGACGCGGGGAAGACTAAGTACGGCCCAGTGGCTGGAGAACCGCTGTTAAAGGCTGCGATCGCCCGCAAACTCCGCGAGGACAACAATCTCAACTATCAACCGGAAAATATCATTGTCACCAACGGCGGCAAGCATTCCCTCTACAATCTGATGATGGCTCTGATTGAGTTTGGAGACGAAGTAATTATTCCGGCTCCCTACTGGGTGAGTTATCCAGAAATGGTCAAACTCGCCAGCGGCACACCCGTAATTGTACCGACAGATGCTTCGACAGCATATAAAATTACACCGGAACAACTCAACCGAGCGATTACTCCTAAAACCAAGTTATTTGTGCTGAATTCGCCTTGTAACCCGACGGGAATGGTGTACTCTCCAGCGGAAATCAAAGCCTTGGCCGAGGTGATAGTCGATCGAGATATTTTAGTCGTTTCTGACGAGATTTACGAAAAAATTATATATGACGGCGCTCAACACGTCAGCATCGGTTCCGTGGGTAAAGAAATCTTCGCTCGCACGATCGTTAGCAGCGGTTTTGCCAAAGGTTACTCGATGACAGGCTGGCGCATTGGCTATTTAGCCGGGCCGGTCGAACTAATCAAGGCCGCGGGTACCATTCAAGGTCACAGTACCTCAAACGTGTGTACCTTTGCACAGTACGGCGCGATCGCAGCTTTGGAAAGCAGCCAAGAGTCTGTCGAAAAAATGCGACTAGCTTTTGCCGATCGGCGTAAAGTAATATTTGAATTGCTCGATGCCATCCCCGGAATTAGCTGCATCAAACCAGACGGTGCTTTCTATATGTTTGTCAACATCAGCAAAACGGGAATGACTTCTCTAGAATTTTCCGACGCTTTCCTAGAACAGCAACAAGTAGCAGTTATTCCTGGGATTGCCTTTGGTGCAGACGACCACATTCGTTTATCTTACGCCACCGATTTAGACACAATTAAAAAAGCTGTAGAAAGGCTCGATAAATTTGTCGGAAGCATCTAAAAATTAGTCATTAGTCCTCAGTCATTAGTCATTAGTAGCAAATGACTGTTGACTGTTGACTGTTGACTGTTGACTGTTGACTGTTAGCTGTTAGTTGTTAGTTGTTAGCTGTTAGCTGTTAGCTGTTAGCTGTTAGCTGTTAGTTGTTAGTTGTTAGTTGTTATTAGGAATTGAAAATTGGGAATTCGTAGCAAGTAACCAATAACCAATAACCAATAACCAATAACCAATAACCAATAACCAATAACCAATAACCAAT
>NZ_JAUBTN010000136.1:0-2413 GCF_036705055.1 Microcoleus sp. CZ3-B2
GGGATTTAGTGGTTGAAAATATACTACGCGGGGCAATCTGCTAATATCAATGTAACTCCTGGACGTGTTGCCCAATCCATGTTGTCGCTTTTAGTTGACATTGGTACTCCTACTAAAATCCCTAAACATAGGGGAAAATTCCCCGGTTGGGAAAAAGGAAAGGTACGTACCAAGGCCCCGTGCTATCCCACTGTCAAAAAACGGGTTTCTCGACGTAAAAAGTCTTCAAGGTTAGCCATTTAATCTTCTCCCTCTTGAGTTTTTAAGCAACAGTTTGCCTGAGATTCAAAGGTCGCTACTTTTAGCTGCGCTCATTTTTTAGTCTAAACTACAGGCAATAAACTCCACTCCCTACTAGGGATTGAAACCTTTATCTTCTACTAATCTATACTTCTCACTTCAAGTCGCAATAAACCACACTCCCTACTAGGGATTGAAACTTATTCGGGCAATCTAGAGACGGATATCCCCGAGCCGCAATAAACCACACTCCCTTCTAGGGATTGAAACAAATCGGCGACAACATTGCACAAGCGGGGAAAGAGTCGCAATAAACCACACTCCCTACTAGGGATTGAAACTACCCACACGTTCAAGATGCCTAAATTTAATCGAGCCGCAATAAACCACACTCCCTACTAGGGATTGAAACAGTACGTATGGTATCAAGGGGCTAACGCACCTGAGCCGCAATAAACCACACTCCCTACTAGGGATTGAAACTTTGCGATCGAGCCAAATCAGTCACTAGCATCGATCGTCGCCGCAATAAACCACACTCCCTACTAGGGATTGAAACTTCATTTCACCTCTGGACAAACCAGAACGGGAAGGACGCAACCCGCGCAGCCGCAATAAACCACACTCCCTACTAGGGATTGAAACTTCATTTCACCACCAACCGGAATTCCCCAGATTTCGGTGAGCCGCAATAAACCACACTCCCTACTAGGGATTGAAACTTTAGGAACCCAAACATGAAAATAACATCGATCGAGCCGCAATAAACCACACTCCCTACTAGGGATTGAAACGCGCCAAACTATAAAATTATTGGCTCAAAAATAGATTGATCCTCACCCTGTTTATCCCCTCCAATAACCTCAAACAATTGATCGACTCCACAGCGCCAAGAAAAATGCTCAGCCACAAAACCAGGCCCCGCAACCCTAGCTTTGGCAGCTATTCCAGGCTGTTCGATCGCCCTGAGCATCAAATCAGTCAAATGTTCCCACTCAGGAGCTAACATAAATAAAGTTTCCCCATCGACAACCACAGCCGTAAATTTACTCTCTATCCGCAACGCAAAATCCGATCGCGTAAAATCATCCGTAGGGCCGCCCGCAGTACAGATTACCAGCAAACCGCAAGCTGCAGCCTCCAACACCGGCAGATTAAAACCTTCCGCCAAATAGGGAGAAACATAAACATCCGCAGCTTGGTACAACTCAGCTACTCGATCAAAAGATAGCTGCGTACCAGTATAAATCAATCTCGGTAAAACCCTCGCTCTTTCCGCATCGTCGAGCACCACTCGACAGGCTTCCGCAATCTCGTCTCTGGAAGGATAAAGCAGTTCAGAACCTTTTAAAACCAATCTCGCATGGGGATATTTGTCAACCACCGCAGCAAAGGCTTTTAATAAAGGGCGAATGCCTTTGCGATCCGTTTGTCCGCCGATGTTTAAAAATATAAAATAGTTTGACCAGCCGAAATTGTCCCTGAGCCATTGACGCCGATCGCCCTGGGTCGGATAATAAATCTGAGGATCGACTCCCAAAGGTACAACAGCAATGCGATCGGCCTCAACCCCGCTGCGAATTAAGCCCGCCTTTGACCACGCCGAAGGTGTAATAATTTTTACTTGTGAATTAACGGGAGTTTGGGCGATCGACCTTACCCCCATCGCATCTAATACACTGCGGGTAACAATCCCCCATTCTGTCGCTGCAAATACCCAAGTTTCGGCGCTGCTGGATACTGAAAAGTCCCACGGACAGTACATTCGCAGCGTCACGTCGGCTGACTGATTTACCGCAGGGCTGGGAATGCTGCGGAGTAATGTTTCATTTTGGCGATCGAACACACTAATTTTTGTTTCCCAAGCTGCGTCTATGTAGGGCATATCGCGGTGGAAAAGTTCTATTTCTTTTCGCGGGGGAGCCAGCATTTCTAGCAGTTGAAATTGATTTGCTACGCAGTAGGAATGATAAATAAAACGCCAGCCTTCAACAATAATCTGCAACTCAACACTCCCTCCAAAAAATTAAATTTATAGCATAATAAAGTTCGGCAACGAGCAATTTACGGGATGTAATGGAAGGAAGAAGTCATTAGTTATTAGTTATTGGTTATTGGTTATTGGTTATTAGTTATTGGTTATTGGTTATTGGTTATTGGTTATTGGTTATTG
>NZ_JAUBTN010000137.1:0-2331 GCF_036705055.1 Microcoleus sp. CZ3-B2
TCATTCTCTCCTGGCGCGGTGGCTCTAGTTCTTCTTTGGCCACCGTTCTCATCTTTGGTTAGTCTAAACTACAGTAACTAATGACTACTAACTAATGACTAATGACTACTGACTAAGGACTACTGACTAAGGACTACTGACTAATTTGAGATAAATTACCTAGAGGCGGCTCGCACCAACAACAATCCGCCGATTCCAAAGCCAAAGGCTATGGGCAGCCAAGCCGAAAGAATCGGAGTCAAAGCAGCTTTTACGCCCATAGAACTGGTGATGAAAGAAAATACATAGTAAGTAAAAATTACAACTACACTAATCCCAAAACTCGTTCCTCTGCCGGAACGGCGCGGTTGAGTTCCCAAAGCTGCTCCCACTAAACCAAATACCAAGCACACGAAAGGAAAAGCATATTTTTCTTGAATTCGCACCTTGAGTTTGCGAATTTGCGGTACATCGCCGCTGTTTTTAAGGATTTCTAAACGCTCTAAAGCTTGAGCAATATTCATTTCCTTGAAATCTCGCACTCTGGCTGCTAAATCTAAGGGCGTGCGGGGGAGTTGCAACTGCTGGTGTTGAAATCTAACTATATTCCGGTAAGAGCCGTCAGGAGCGACAAGATAAGCGGTTCCGTTGTAAAAATCCCAGGTGTTTTCTGAGGGATTCCAAGTAGCTGATTCTGAAGAAACGATTTGATTGAGCCCTGGGGTGGAGCGATCGATAATTGTTAAACCTTTCATTTGCTTGCCGTCAAACTGTTCAGCATAAAAAAAGCGGGACAGGGTTTCTTCGCCGCCTTTTTCGGGTTTACGAAATTCTGTGTAGATAATATTTCGATCTTGAAATGTTGGTTTTTCTCGCTTCAGGGCTCTGTCTAAAGTTACAGTTGCTCTGTAGCTGGCGGCTGGTACGACTAACTCTTGCAAAGCAAAGGTGAAGCCGGCAACAATTAAACTCATAATGACTGCGGGCATTACCAGTCGGTAAACGCTAACTCCGCAACTGCGAAGGGCGATGAGTTCGCTGTCGCTGGAGAGTCGGCTGTAGGCCATTAAGGTTGCTAGCAGCATTGACATTGGGAAAGCTAATACTACGAAGTAGGGAATTTGCAGCAGAAAAATTTCTAGGGCGGCGCTGTAGGGGAGGCCGGATTCTGTTACTCTGCGGACTAATTCAAATAAGGCTCCAACTGTGACGGCGACGGATGTAAAAAGTCCGACTCCAAATAGAAACGGGCCGATTAATTCTTTGGTAATGTACCAGTCCATTACTGAGATTCTTGGCAGCCAGTTGAGGGGATTGAAGGATTTGGAGATTGCTATTTTCATAGTTTGGCGTTTTTGCTGTGGCTCTTCAAGCTACACTTTAAATTATCAATTTTAAATTTCTGTATTGTGTTTTTATGGTTGTGGAAGGGCTGGTTTATAGATATCTGGGCTGGGATTATTGATATCTAGGCGAATCCGCCCCTACTGAGTCTGTCTGGTGCGTCTTTGCGGTTGCTATACAAGACTACCGCACGAAGCTGTCGCCTAGGTAATATTGCCGGACTAAGGGGTTGCTGTAGAGTTCTTCTTCAGCGCCGGAGGCTAATATTTGACCGTCTCGCATGATGTAGGCTCGATCGGTAATTTCGAGGGTTTCTCGGACGTTGTGATCGGTGATCAGGATGCCGATTTTACGATCGCGCAGTTTGGCAATTATCGTTTGAATTTCGTCTACGGCGATCGGATCTACGCCTGCAAACGGTTCGTCTAAAAATAGGAACATCGGCCCGTCTCGCCCAGCGGCTAATGCTCTCGCCAGTTCAGTCCGCCGCCTTTCTCCCCCCGAAACTTGAATTCCCAAACTGGATGCTATGTTTTGTAAGCGAAATTCTTCCAACAGGAAATCGACTCGATCTTTCCATTCCCCACGAGGCACTTGAGTTTGTTCTAGGACTAACAAAATGTTGTCGCGCACGCTCATGTTGCGAAAAATGCTGGCTTCTTGAGCGAGATAGCCAATTCCCAAATGCGCTCGTTGGTGCATGGGCATTTTAGTGATGTCTAAATCGTTGAGCCAAACAGTCCCTTGATTGGGTTTTTCTAATCCGGTTGCTATGTAAAATGTTGTGGTTTTGCCGGCACCGTTGGGGCCGAGCAGTCCTACGATTTCTCCTTGGGCTACGGAAAGGTTGACGCGACTAACTACATTGCGTTTTCCGTAGGATTTGTGAATATTTTCGAGTACAATTTTCATACTTGCCGAGGCAAATTATTAGAAGTCATTAGTCATTAGTCATTAGTCATTAGTCATTAGTCATTAGTCATTAGTCATTAGTCATTAGTCATTAGT
>NZ_JAUBTN010000138.1:0-2269 GCF_036705055.1 Microcoleus sp. CZ3-B2
CCCCCCCCCCCCCCCCCCCCCCCCCCCCCCCCCCCCCCCCCCCCCCCCCCCCCCCCCCCCCCCCCCCCCCCCCCCCCGGGAATTCTGGAAGCGGACAGGGAGGGCGGAAGGGGGGGCGGTACGGCGGGAGCTAGTCTGGGGGGTATGGGAGGGAGTTGGTAGGGTACTGTTGCGGGTATTTTGGCGACGGAATTTGGCTGTTCTGAGGGGGCGGGAATTGTGATGATTTGCCCTTGGGGGAGGGCTGGGGCGGTCTGTGAGGTGGCTGGTGCGCTGCTGTTGGGGGGAAATAGCAGGGCTGGCTGCTGGATGGGGCTGGGTTTGTTGGTGGTTGGTGCTGGGGCGGGGGCGATGGGGGGCAAGCTGGGGCTGGGGGTGACGGCGGTGTTGATGGGCGGGGGCGGTAGGGGGGGTAAGCCTGGTGTTGGGGATGCGGTGGGGGATGTGGTTGGGGCAGGAATTGGGCTGGGGGATGCGCCGGCAGCTAGCTGGGGCTGTCGTGAATTGGCGATCGATTGGGGATTGGCGGGGGCTGAGGCGGTTTGTGAGGCGGTGGGGGGTCGATCGAGCATTTTGATAATTCCTGTCGTCAGGCCGGCGCTAGCGACCAGCAGGGCTGCTACTTTGAGTCCGGCTGCTGAGGGCGATCGTCCGCGCTGGCGGTTGAGGTTGGGGAGGGCGATGGCTTCGGCGGCGCAGTCATCTAATGCTGTGGCTAAGTCAAACAGTTGCAGGGTGCTTAGGTGTACTGCAGGCCCGGATTCTGCGGGGGTTAAAGTGCCTAAAAATAAGTTGTGGGCGAGCAAGCCGCGGGGTTCTAGGCGGGGCCCAACTGGCAGGTAGGAAGTGTTTGGGGCGATGGTTCCGGGTTCGGATGTGTTGGTTGGTCGATCGAATGTAACGACATGGCGCGCGACTTCTGGCGAGTCTGGATCGCTTGCGGTTAGGCTTGTTTGGGAGTTGAGGTTGCTTTCCCAATCGCGGGATTCGCCCAGCAAGTTTTGGACGTAGTTGCTGACTGCTTCGTGGAGGGTTTCGAGTTGAGCGCGATCGCCCCTGAGAGTAACGTGTTCGGTATCTGGTAGTCTGGGGTCGTCGAGCCGCAACTCGAAATTTAAAGATTTAAATACGGGTTTGCCGGCCCAGCGAGATAGAGGCGAACTTTTGGCTGTTATTTCCAGCGTGCAAGTAGGGGGCGTGTACCGTTTTCGCATAATGAATGAAGAGGGAAGAGGGAAGAAGTCAGTAGTCATTAGTCATTAGTCAGTAGTCATTAGGCATTAGGCATTAGGCATTAGGCATTAGGCATTAGGCAGATGGAATAACTATGTTTTATCTGATATTTGGTAGCATTCTTAACAAGCTTTTTTAGCAACAGGCATCTTGCCTGTTCCTGATGTTTTTCATTCTCGTTTTCATTATGGCTTAGCTTAATTCTTAGCGCGGTCTAGGAGAGCCAGCCAGAGCCGCCTGTGACCGCCGGGACTGCTGTAAAATAGCAAATCTATCAGGAGTTTGAGGGCTAGGTTGGTTAGTTCTTGTGCCGATAGGTTTTCTGCATCTTCCATGCGATCGGCATAGGTGTTGCTGAACCTGTCTATATAATCTCCTAGCAAAGCGACTGTATGAGGTTCGCGGTTTTGCTCTGCCATTTGTTCTAGCAAAGCGACGGCGCGGCGGATTAAAGCTTGGTGCTGTTTTGCTAAATGACAGCCGATCAAAACGAGCGATCGAGCTTCTTCCACATCTAGTTTTTTGCGCCCTCCCTGGCCTTTCCGCAGCGGGTTAGATTGGCGCAGCCGCCACAATGCCACGCGATCGGCTACCATTGGCTCTAAATTCAGTTCGGCTGCTACTTTGAGCATCGCGTCTGAACCAATTTGTGCGAGTGCTTCTAGGGCTAACAGCACTAAATCCAGTTGGGCTTTAATGTTGTCCAACTGGGTAGGTTCTGGTGCTTTTTGGGTCAATTCTTCCCAGTTGGGAGATGAACCTGTTTGGTTTGTGGGAGCGGAGGGCTTTACGGTGGAGCGCATGGCTTGGGCACGGGAAATAAGACTGGTTGAGGCTGAATACCCTAACAGTATGCGGTGTTGACGGATTTGCGGCCGCCGGACAACGGCATAATCTGTTAGTTTTTCTCCTTGACATCCGCCCCGGCGTGAACGCACGGGGATTCTAGAAATCACTTCCTAGACCTTTCTGCTTCATCGCAACCGCCATCAGACTTATGCCTATCCGGTCTTACGTTCGCTCCACAGACTTTCAC
>NZ_JAUBTN010000139.1:0-2205 GCF_036705055.1 Microcoleus sp. CZ3-B2
CCGCTAACTCACTCAGAATCAGAAACCCCAGTCTCAGCATTACTATCAGGAATTGTCATCAAAGCCAGTATTTTACCGCTGTTGCGCTGTGCTTTAATTTCCGATGATATTAATCAGATCGTCAGAATTTTTGGCGTAGCGACGGCTTTAATGGGAATCTGCTATGCCGTCTTTGAAAAAGATACAAAACGGATGCTGGCTTTTCACACAATTTCGCAGTTAGGGTTTATCTTGGCGGCACCGGCAGTGGGTGGAGTTTACGCGCTGGCTCACGGTTTGGTTAAATCAACTCTATTTTTAATTTCCGGTTCTTTACCAAGTCGGAACCTTAAGGAATTACAATATAAACCCATAGATCCTAACCTTTGGATTGCCTTAGTTATCGCCAGCCTGTCGATTTCGGGCTTTCCCTTGTTGGCAGGATTTGGGGCTAAAGCATTGACAATCAAAAATCTAGCAGATTGGCAGGTAATCCCGATGAACATTGCTGCTGTTGGTACAGCTATATCCTTCGCCAAATTTATCTTTATCCCGCGTGGAGAAAAACAGAAAGTCCAGCCTGGATTGTGGCCGGCGATCGCACTTTTAATTAGCGGGCTAATTATCGCAAATGTGGTGTATTTAGATGCTTATACGATTGAGACAATCATCAAAGCACTGCTGACGATCGCGATTGGTTGGCTGATTTATGTTTTATTTATTAAACGGTTGGCGATCGCACTGCCGCGTGTAGCTGAGGAGTTCGATCATCTGGTGGGTGTGATGAGTCTGACTTTGCTGGTACTCTTTTGGATGGTGCTAGCGTGCATTATCGGGCGCGAAGCTACCTTCTAGGGGAATAATGGTCGATCGCACGCAGGTAATACAGCAGATTCCATGTTGGTGCAGCAAGCTGTTGCGACATTTAAATTATCTGACAAAAAACGATCGAACAATGAGCGGGCTATTGCTCCGACTGGGCGCAGCACGTATAATTTAAATGCGTTACAGTCGAGGCCAGAAACGGGGTTTACCGATCGCCCATCCGTTGACAAGCCCAACACTCTAAAAAACCCGGTTTCTATATCTATAGCGGTTTTCAAGCGTTGTGAAGTACGAAAAAGCGATCGGGTGATCCATACCCGATCGAACAAGAGCAACTCACATTAAGGAGAAATGCTATAGAATATGCTGTCTAGTTAAACTTCGGACTTCTCTGCTGGCGATTCCGGTAATACAACTTCTGAATCATTTGGATTGAGAGCAATTTCCGAGGATTCGGCAATCTCCAACGCCTCGGGAGTGCGCTTAGAAAATCCCCAAATAAACATCAAGGCGATAGAGGAAATTAGCAGCCACTGGGGAGGTACTAAACTGTCGTCAATTACTCTCACCAACAATCGCATTCCCACCAAGCCAACTGTAATGTAGCCCGCATCTTCTAGGTGTACGAACTCATCGAGCCAGCGGATGAACAATTCCGCCATAAATCGCAGGGTGATAATTCCAATTGTGGCTCCAGTAACCACCAGCCAGATTTCGTCAGAAATGGCGATCGCAGTAGTAACGCTATCCAAAGAAAATGCTAAATCTGTCATAGCAATCACTGGAATTGCTTGCAGCAGAGAGCCAAATCTAGGCCCTTGATCTTCTCCCTCTGCATCAGGATTTGAGGAGAAGTGCTGGAAAACTAGCCACAGCAGGTACAGCGCCCCCAGCAGTTCAAATTGCCAGAACTTGATCACCCAAGTCGCTGTTAGAATTAGTGCTACTCGCAGTACAAAAGCAATTATTAAACCGTAATTGAGAGCCTGTTGCTGTTGTTTTGGATCTTCCAAACCTTTAGAAATAGATGCCAAGGCGATCGCGTTGTCAGCGGAAAGTACAGCCTCCAAAGCCACCAAAACTAACAATAAGAAAAAGGTATCAACTCCCAAATTGGGCGAACCTTCAAGAAATTGATCTATCATTAACTATTTTCTGCACCTAAGATTTGCAAGCTAAGAGCGCAGCACAAATCACCGGCTCTATTTAAAATTAGTGTCACCTTCACTTATCTTAACCTATGACGGTAAATTTGTCGCGGGCGATCGCGCTTAAGCAAGTTCGGCAACGGATTCTCTAAGGGATTTAACGGATTTAACCTATGGATGTTGAGCCTAAAAGTCGAGCATGACGATTTTTCCGACTCCCATCTCCCCCTCTCCCATCTCCCCCTCTCCCCCT
>NZ_JAUBTN010000140.1:0-2169 GCF_036705055.1 Microcoleus sp. CZ3-B2
GAGTAAGACAACTTCGGTTGCATCAGTCGGTGAAGCGTAAAGAATCCCCGTGCGTTTACGCCGGGGAGTATTTCAAGGTAAAAGTCTGGGAAACCAAACTACAGTTTAAAGGTTCGTCAAGGTCGAACTTCCCAAGTGTGGCAATCTTAATTATACTTCTGCGAGCATCCTTGTGGGGCAGGTTTTTCGCTGGCTTTTTACAGGCTTTTTGCGAGACGATTCTTGTGTTTTTCGGATGGGACACAATTTTTCGATTTGACAAATATAGCGCGCCGGATTGACCGTTTCGCCGCTCGGCAAAAGTTGAATCGCTCGATCGCCCAAAACGATACTGAGTCAAAGCATCCTTGAGGTTAATCAAAGCGTTTTGATACATCCTGTCAGACAATTGATTCATCCAGTTTAATTCAAGTGTTTTTTTTAGGCGATCGGTGAAAATATTCTTGCTTTCTTCCATCGACTTCGAGTCCAACAGCTTACCCTTACCGTAAATCAGCAACGTCTATTTTTCTTTGAGTTCATCTTCGAGCGATCGATCTAATAATCTTGTTGATAGATTCGATGAAGGATAGCCCGGGCCCACATATTTTTCTACCAGCATTAATAATTCGCTTTCGCCAAAAGGTTTGGTGTAGAAGTCTGTAGCTCCGGCCATGCGGGCTTTAACGCGATCGATAAATCCGTCGATGCCTGTAAGCATGACGATCGGCGTTTGCCGGAAAGCGGTAGAATTGCGGAGCATAGCGCAAACTTCGTAGCCGTCGAGTTCCGGCATGGCGATGTCGCACAGAATTAAATCGGGTTTGAGTTGAAAAACCAAACTCAGGGCTTGCAGGGGATTGCCGATGGCGGTAGCTTCGTAACCGTGTTCGTTTAAAATTGACTCGACTGTTTTACGAATCACATTGTCATCGTCAATGCAGACAACTCTCTTAACCTTGTTTTCTGGATACGGCGGCCATTCTCTTCTGTCGTTGGCCGGCGCAACAGATGGCTCGTAAAATACTTGCACCAATCCCTGCTGCACGAAGGGGTAAATCGCCTTAGCGACAGTCAGCACGTCTCTGTTGAGGTATCGTGCCATTTGGCGGATCGAAGTGTGACCGTCGGCCCAGCGCCTGAGAGTATTAAAGGTACTGACTGGGAGGGCGACTCGTAGCTCGGTTGGATCTGAAATAACCGGACATTGGTTTGGCGACTGAATGTGAGGGTGAAACTGTTTCCACTGCTGCACCTGTTTGACAATCTTCGCTAGGAGGGGGCTAATTTCTAAGCTGGTCAGTTGAGGGGCTAATGCTGACCCCATTTCAAAAGTGAAGGAACCTTGATGAAGGCTGAGCAAGTCAAACAGGGTTTCGTGAACCATGCTGTGGATGATGTTGCGCCCTTGAGCTGGGGTGAGGATGTGGTTTTCTAGCAGGGCCCACAGGTAGCCGTATTCTGGGGCATTGGTAGATGCCATATAAGGAACTTGGATTTTGTCGAGGGCTGTGTCTGCTTTGTAGCGGCGCAGGTAGTCGCGCAAGCGCAACAAACTGCCCGCACTCTGGGTAGCGTAAATAATCTGACCGTTGAAGCAGAAGACATACCAGGATTGTCCTGCAAGGGAGCGCGGGGGGGGTTGAGTACCCGTGTTGCTGGCGGTTGAACTGTAGGCTTCTACGAACAGTTCTCCGGTGCGCTGACCTAACTCAATCAATTGCAGGATGCTGCGGATGTCAATTTCACTCAAATTTCCCTGCATGCAGCTAAACTATCCTCTTTAAAACCGTTGTCTGAGATCGGAAAGACTGTGTGCTGGCCCAAAGATTGACTTGAGTTTCCGCGATCGGGGCCGGCGATCGTACAATTGGGAATTGACGAAAGGGCGATGCGGCAAGCGGCGGGCTTTTTGGCAGCGCTAGGAGTCCATAACCTGAAACCGCACAAATCGCGGCATTCTCCCAGTGTGTAGAATCCACATCGCACAATTATTGTACGGGCTTTTCGAGCGTGCAACGCTGGCATTTCCGACTGGTTCAAGCCTTGAATCCCAACAGTTTTGATATTTACTGTGCGCGGTGGGTCTTTTTGGTTGAGTTCTGTCTTAAACCTTGACACTCCCCTGCTATCGAGGCGAGGGGATTCTTGGATCAGCCAGTCGAACTTATCTCTGTTTTGTCGCCACCA
>NZ_JAUBTN010000141.1:0-1897 GCF_036705055.1 Microcoleus sp. CZ3-B2
CATTGGTAACAAGTTAAGCTTGTATGCCAGTTGTCAAGGGGAGTTCAGAAGATTTCTCAAAGAAAAATTGATTCTGACCTCGCTGTCGATCGGGGAAAGGCGCAACAATTAACTTAACATTGGGCTTTCGTTGAGATTTAACAATACCTAAATCTCGATTTTCTGGCGCTGCAAAATACTTTGGAGGGTCAGTTGCCTTACCTTGTTGGCGGGCTACATAAAAATGGTAAAGACCCCGGTAAATCATTTCTAATGAAATCGAATCTATTGGTAAAGAGAGTTGGTCAGCAACTGCATCACCTAAATCAACCAAGATTGCATAGAATATCCAAGTTCCCCAAATTTGAAGCTGAATTCCGTTGAGAGAACCAGTCCACAAATAACTTAATCCCAACAGCCTTTTTACGGTATTGAAAGCTTCTTCAATTCTCCAACGCCTGCGATATAAATCTGCCACGACGTAGGGTGGCAGCACTTGAGGCTCAAGTACGCTTGTCAAATAAGAATGCCAGGTTTTACCCGAACGAACTTCAATCAGACGTAAGGTAATAAATGGAGTTTTTGCTGTTCCCGATCCCAAACGTACTAAACTGTCTCTGAGGTCGTAACTTTTGGTAAATACTTGCTGTATTTGTATTGCTGCTCCTTTTTTTAAACGAGTAATTAAGTGAATATCTGCTTCAATTAATTTGAGCCAAAAGCTGAAATGATAAAATCCTCTATCCAATAAGAGTAAGGTATTTGCTGGCACTAATTGTCGGATTTTTTCTTCAAGCTTAACATCAGAAGCTCGGGGATTTTCTAAAAACCAAATCTCGATGGGAAGCCTGGTCATTAAATCTATGACTGTTGCCATTTTTCCTGCCAACTGCCCTTTGGGTATACCTTCGAGGCTTTTGAGTTTACAAAACAATGCTTCGAGTGTTGAGCTATCTACTATCCAAATTCGCGAAAATCTGGTCAAGGCAAATTGAATACTTTCTGGTAGAGGTCGTTGGTTTCTCTGGTACCAAGCAGTTTTTAAACTCGGCAATAAATTTTTGAAGACTCCCTCAAATAACGTGGCAGGAAAGCTTAAAAACCTTTGAGACATTGCTTGTTGAGTGACTGTCGTAGGTCGGCACCACAAAAAACCCGATCTTGCTAGCATTCTTGTGAGTTCTGTTACTCCAGCTACGTCTCGCCACAGCAAAGTTAATACTGCTGCTACCATCAACGGTAGGTTAAGAATTCTCCCTCGTAAACCTAGTTGACGGTAGTAATTTTCTTGTGAGGTGATGGCTGGTGTTAGTAATGCCGATAGTTGCGAGGCAATCGTCTCATCTTCCACCATCGGTCTTGCCGTTTTTTTGGCGTGGTCACGGTTGGTTTTTTGATTTTTGGCCATATTTATTGACCTACACAATCGCTCAATTATTTGTCAATTATATCGTTCGATCGTACCAACGCTCGCAATCGATCGTGTTCGCCCCGACGGTGCCGTGCACGGCTGTGGTGCAACTATTATCGAGCGTCCGCCATGATTATCGAGCGTCCGCCACCCAGATCGATCGCCCGCCATTATTTATCGATCGCCGTCATTATTTATCGATCGTCCGCCATGATTATCGAGCGTCCGCCACCCAGATCGATCGCCCGTCATTATTTATCGATCGCCCGTCATTATTTATCGATCGCCCGCCACCCAGATCGATCGTCCGCCACCCAGATCGATCGCAGTGCCACGCCAATCGAGCCAGCAACTTATTAATAATGATAATCGTGCTAGGCGTGTGAGAGTCCGCCTACAGCGGACTCTCACACCCTAACTCCTTATTTGATTATCATTATTACCCAATTATATTTATGCACAAAGGGGTATTGACAAAATCTACTCCTTTCTAACTTGTTACCAATG
>NZ_JAUBTN010000142.1:0-1745 GCF_036705055.1 Microcoleus sp. CZ3-B2
TTCCCAATTCCCAATTCCCAATTCCCAATTCCCAATTCCCAATTCCCAATTCCCAATTCCCAATTCCCAATTCCCAAATCTTTAGTTTTGCTAGACGAAGTAGGAGCGGGGACAGACCCCTCAGAAGGCAGTGCATTGGCGATCGCCCTATTGCAATATCTCGCCCAACATTCCCTATTAACAGTTGCAACCACCCACTTTGGCGAACTCAAAGCCCTCAAATATCAAGACTCCCGCTTTGAAAATGCCTCAGTAGAATTTGACGACAATTCCATGCAGCCAACCTATCGCTTGCTGTGGGGAATTCCCGGACGTTCCAACGCCCTCACCATTGCCAAAAGACTCGGTTTGCTAGCATCCATAGTCGATCGAGCTCAAACCTATGTCGGCGGAGCTTCTGCCGATGTCAATCAAGTGATTGCGGGACTCGAAGCCCAGCGCCGCAAACAGGAAACCAAGGCCAGAGAAGCAACTCAACTGCTGCACCAAACCGAAAAACTGCACAAAGAAGTTTCTCAAAAAGCAGCGGCTTTGCAAGAGCGGGAGCGAGAACTAAAAATAGCTCAGGAAGTGGCGGTAAATGAGGCGATAGGGTCGGCAAAATCAGAAATTGCTCAAATCATCCGGCGCTTGCAGTCGGGCGATAAAACGGCTCAAAATGCCCAGGTGGCGACAGATACCTTAAATCAAATTTCCCAAAAACACCTGCCATCTCGGCAACAACCGGCGAAACCAAAACCGGGTTTTATGCCAAAAACGGGCGATCGCATCCGCATACCCAGCCTCGGTCAAACCGCCGAAGTCCTCAGCGGCCCCGATGCTAACGAAGAATTGAGCGTGCGGTTTGGGATTATGAAAATGACTGTGAAACTGGGAGAAATTGAATCCCTCGACGGTCAAAAACCGGAAACTAAAGCTCAATTAGCCAAGGTAGCAGCCCAAGCCCAAGCAATCGCTACGGCTAAAGCCAAGCAAGCAGCGGCGGAACCTGCAAAACCCAATCCCGAAATTGCCATTCGCACTGCTAATAATTCGATCGACCTCCGGGGTGCGAGAGTCTCCGACGCGGAAATCGAAATCGACAGAGCACTTTCCAAAGCCGTGGAATACGGAGTTTTGTGGATAATTCACGGCAAAGGTACGGGACAGTTGCGGCGCGGGGTGCACGAATTCCTCGCTACTCACCCGCAGGTTTCCCGCTTCGAGCTCGCCAGTCAAAAAGAAGGAGGTGGAGGCGTGACGATCGCTTATTTACATTGATTTCGGTCACTTTGCGGCGTAGGATGGTTGGGGGTGAAAATTTATGGGTTTTTGGGGTTGCGCTCGATCGAACTGGCAACCGCAACCTTCGACTAGCAAAATTCGTCAAACAATAGAACTGCCGGAATCAAAACAACGAGTTATCAGAAATTTGGGTAAAAACCCCGTCCTTTGAAAACGGCTTTACAATATCTTCAGGTTTGCTCACAAAGTAAGTGCTAAAATGCAAGCATGACACAAAAAGCTTTCAAGTACCGCTTCTATCCGACTCCGGAGCAAGAAACCTTGCTTCGGAGAACCTTGGGCTGTACTCGATTGGTCTACAACCGCGCTCTCTGGGCCAGAACTGAGGCATGGTACGAACGGCAAGAGCGAGTTGGCTACACCGAAACCTCTAGTTTGTTGACTGCATGGAAAAAACAAGAGGATCTTGATTTCCTTAATGACGTTAGTAGCGTTCCCTTGCAGCAGGGCTTGAGACACCT
>NZ_JAUBTN010000143.1:0-1503 GCF_036705055.1 Microcoleus sp. CZ3-B2
TCACCAAAAAACGGGGTCTGAAGCCCCGTCGTTCTACGACGGCTTTTTCTTCTCTTTCAATGTCCTAATTAATTCTCTAAGTACATCGGTCTTGGTTCTACCCACGTCCTTGCAGTATTGCTCAAGAATCTCAAACTCAAATCCCTCGATCCGAAAATCTAAACGTTTCTTCATGATTTATCCGGCTTTTTGCCGTACTATATTATAGGAGGATAAGTCATGTTTGGTTGCCAACAAAATCTAATTCGAGCTGGTTCAGATACTCAAGCCATTCTTGAGTATCTGTGTTCTGAAGCTACAAAGCTTTCTAACTGCGGAACCTACTATGCTCGTCAGATATTTTTCAAGACTGGTAAAATCCCAAATCGAGCTCAATTGCACAAAGTTTTGGGAACCGAGAATAGGAACTTGCACTATCAAGCGTTTTATTCTGATACCGCCCAGCAAATTTTAACGGGTGTCGCCGAGTCTTTCAAATCCTTTCTAGGATTACTGAAAGCGTTTAAAAATGGGACAATTACAGACCGCCCTAAACTACCAAAATATCGTCAAGGTGGAATGGCGCTTGTGACGTTCACTGGTAGGTCGGTAAAACTCAAGGATGGAATGTTGAGATTTCCGTTGGGCAGCAAAGTTAAAGCGTGGTTCGGGCTAGATGCGTTTTTTCTGCCGATGCCATCAAATCTTGATTTTAAGGCAATTCGAGAGTATCGAATTCTTCCCCGCAATGGCTGCTTTTACCTGGAATTCGTCTATAAAACGACTGACATCCAGGCTCTTGTAGACCCCGCCAAGTGCTTAATGATTGACCACGGCGTAGACAACTGGCTGACTTGCGTAAGCAATGCTGGCACAAGTTTTATCATTGACGGTAAGCATTTAAAATCGCTCAACCAGGGGTATAACAAGCGGGTTGCATTTTTGATGGAAGGCAAATCTAACGGATTCTGGTCTAAAAGACTTGCCAATTTGACCGAAAGACGTAACCGCCAGATGCGAGATGCCGTCAACAAAGCTGCAAGGAAGGTAATTCACCACTGTTTGAAAAATTGCATAGGAACGGTTGTATTTGGTTGGAATAAGGGACAAAAAAATTCTGCCAACATGGGTAGCAAAACTAATCAAAAGTTTGTACAAATCCCTACTGGCAGACTGAAGGATAGAATTACTCAACTTTGTGAGCAGTATGGGTTAAAGTTTGTAGAAACCGAAGAATCTTATTCTTCTAAGGCTTCGTTTGTTGATCATGATTTGCTACCTACGTTCGGCGAAAAACCTGAAGGGTGGCTTCCAAGTGGCAAACGAATTAAGCGTGGTTTGTATCGAACGGCTCAAGGTTGGTTAATTAATGCAGATTGTAACGGCTGTGGAAATATTGGTAGAAAAGTAGCGGTGATGCTTGGACTCGATCTAAGTGGAATCGGTAGAGGCGAATTGTCAGCGCCTTTGAGACTCAAATTGTGGTCTTAAGAATCCCTGTTGCTTCAGCACAGGGAGTGTCAA
>NZ_JAUBTN010000144.1:0-1490 GCF_036705055.1 Microcoleus sp. CZ3-B2
CTTGAAATACTCCCCGGCGTAAACGCACGGGGATTCTTTACGCTTCACCGACTGATGCAACCGAAGTTGTCTTACTCTGTCTCTGCGTACATTTAGAGTCGTGGCGATTCCCCATCCCGACTTTCTCTATATTCTTAGCGGCATTTTCATCTCTATCCTGCTCGGTGTTGCAACTTAGACAAAGCACTGAGCGGATAGATAAATCAATTTTGCCCCACTTGAATCCACAATCCGAACACACTTGGCTAGTGGGTTCCCAGCGACTAATTACCTTAAACTCTCTACCAAGTTTCTCTGATTTAGCCTCGCAAAGCGTTCGGAATTCGTACCAGCCTTGCTGACTAATCGCTCTTGAAAGTTTCCGGTTCTTGACCATTCCTGACACATTCAAATCTTCCAAAATAATCACTTGGTTTTCGTTGACTATTTTGGTTGACAGTTTGTGGAGAAAATCTTTGCGGGTGTCGGCAATTCCATTATGCAGTTTCGCAATTCTGATGCGAGTTACATTCCTTCTCCTAGAATCTTTGGGCTGATGGGCTAATTTGCGTTGTAGTTTGCGAACTTTTCGGTCTAGTTTTTTATAGCTAGGGCTTTCGACTTTTTCACCGTTACTCATTACTGCAAAAGTTTTAATTCCCAAATCAATCCCGATACTTGGGCTTTTAGCTTCGGATTGAATTGGTTTGACCTCTACAACAAAACTTAGAAAATAGCGGTTCGCACAGTCTTTGATTACCGTGACAGAGCTAGGTTCAGATGGCAATTCTCTAGACCAGACTGGGTTAACAATTCCAATCTTGGCTAAATAAACTCCATCACCTTTGAGGGAAAACCCTCCAACTCTAAAACGCGCCGATTGGCTGTTAGTTCGTTTTTTGAACTTAGGATATCCGACTTTACGTCCTTTTCTTTTCCCTTTGCAGGAGTTGAAGAAGTTCTTAAAAGCAACATCCAGGTCGGCAACCGACTGCTGTAATGGGACGCAGGACACATCTCCTAGCCAAGCTCTTTCCTCAGTATTTTTAGCCTGGGTAATTACGATTTTTTGCAAATCTACTGAACTCGGCTTTTTCTCGGACTGCTTACACAGAGCAAGCGCATCGTTCCAGACTACACGCACGCAGCCAAACAACTGAGCTAGGCTCTGTCGTTGTTGGTCGGTTGGGTAGAATCTGTAACGATATCGTGATTTCATAACTGTGCTAAAGTTGGTCTGCAACTAAATCATATCTTGGTTTGCCAAAAATGACAACCGACTATCGCCGAGAACGACATTCTGTTACAGAACTTAAGATCCACTTGGTCTGCGTGACAAAGTATCGTCGGCCTGTATTTACAAGTGAAAGTCTTGACTTGATTGAAAAATCATTTCGAGAGGTTGCCGAAAAAATGAATTTTCAGGTTCTAGAGTTTAACGGTGAAGGCAATCACGTTCATGCGCTGATTGAGTATCCGCCTAAACTTTCTGTTTCTCAAATAGTGAATGC
>NZ_JAUBTN010000145.1:0-1331 GCF_036705055.1 Microcoleus sp. CZ3-B2
TCAAACGGCAGAAAAAGATTTGGAAAAACTTACGGGGATCAAAATTTCTCACAGTACATTACTCATATTAGTCAAGAGACAAGAATTTGAATTACCTACATCTAAACAAGGAGTCAAAGAAATTACATTAGATGGCGGTAAAGTCAGACTACGCAACGAAACTAAGGGCGAAAGATGTTACTGGAAAGACTATAAAGCCGTGTGTTTAGATAATGTTTATTCTGGAGCTTTTTTTCAAAATAATCAAGATTTAATACCAATTTAATATGAAGCTGCATAGAATAGGGCTTCAAGAATAAACTTGTAAGATGACAACGAACTAATTTGCTCAGGTGTGATTTTTTCAAGAACTTGTTTCAATCGCTCTCGCAATTGCTCCAGTGTTGTAAAAACTTCTCCAACAAGTTGCTGTTTGATATATTCCCAGACCCTTTCAATTGGATTAAGTTCTGGACTATGTGAAGGTTGACAGACAGGAATTAAATTTTCGGGCACTGAGATAGTTCATTAGTGATATGAGCACCCGCTCTATCCATGTGAATCAGGGCAATATCTTCACCCAATTGTAGAGAAAGAGCGTCAATAAATTGCTGAAAGTTTTCTCCGTTAAGATGAGCGTATTCTTGGCAAAAATGCCAGCCACTCAATGGTTCGACTACCCCATACAACCAAAAATTTTCACGTTTCCATAGTATGGGAGCAACTGGTTTTACCCCCCTGGCTGTAATTAATTTTCCTGTCAATGTTTTCAATCCCAAACGGGTTTCATCTTGACACAAATATCGTAGCCTTTTGCCCTTACCAAAATATTTTTGCAACGTCAATACTGCTGGAATGATGTTTTTTTAAAAAGCTCCACTGCTTCTACGTCCTGTAAAGCACTTTGCGGACGTGGCACTTTCAGTTTTGCGATGTGACGGTAATGCGCCCAGGCATAGACTGTTGCATAAGTCAGTTCTAAATTATACTCGGTTTTTAGCCATTCCACAATTTCTCCGTAGCTTTTGAAAGGGACTCCTGTTGCTAAGCGTTCTTTAAGTCCTGCTAAGGCCTCAATAGTCAAGTGTTGTACTTGTCCGGGGGCTTTTTTCACCAACAATAATTCCGATAATCCACCACGTCGATACTTTTGTCGCCAGCGGGTTATCGTAGATTTGTCTCTACCCAAACGATTGGCTAATTCTTGATGCTGCTGTACTTGCCCTGTTTTTAACCACCATAATACTTGTATTCGTTCTTTCTGACTCGCTGTACCAATACTTCGGACAGTTTTGGAAGAGGGACGCGAGGCTCGCCGAGCTACAAAAGTTATTGGAATCTGAATCAAAAAT
>NZ_JAUBTN010000146.1:0-1321 GCF_036705055.1 Microcoleus sp. CZ3-B2
ACTAAGAGACCTCCACAAAAAGAATGATCCAATAGCTATGTGGGTTTAGCGAAAATTTCTACAAACCATTTGTGAAGATTGGGGAGACGATGAATCTGGGTTTCAATTTCTGCCATAGCTAACTCCGAAAGTTTAACTCCTGTGGAGTAAATTGTTTCTACCAATGTCACCACTGGATTTTTATCCTTAAATGTGAGAGTTTTGGCGAAATTTACAACAGTCTCAACAGTGTCAAGTAAACTACCATTCCAATGCTTTTCTAACCAACCAAAACAACGTTCTATTGGGTTATATTTACTATGATAGGGCGGATAATAAGCTAATTGTAACGTCAGTTGAGATTGTTGGGAAAAATCTAAAATTCGTTTCATAAACTGAGTACGACGAGAATGATTTTCCGGTCCATTATCCTGATTGATGACCAATTTTTGAATGTGACTAAAACGGTGTTTAACAGTTTGCCACCAACTTTCAAGTAAGTCAACTATACAATCAGCCGTCAACTTAGAAGTAACGAAGAATAAAAATAGCTCATTGTACTCAGGCAGAAAAATACCATAGGGAATCACACTTGATTGAGTCGAAAAATCGTGGTCAACTGCAATAGTTGGCGTCCGATTTTTACCACCTATATCAAATTCTCCAATCTTGACGGAAGCTTTGGCATCAATGGAAATTCGGAGAGTATTTGGGTTATTATCGGCTGCTGTATTGACTTGTTCAAGTTGTTCAAAAATGGCTGAGGTCTCGGGGATTTTTTTGACTGGTTTAGTTTTCAAAACTCGTTTTAAGGTATAACCCAAATCATTCAATCTTCTTCTAATTGTTTCGGCGCTCGGTAGTTCTTCATCACTATAACCAAATTGTTTAATTAATTGACGACGGACTTCATTGGCAGTCATGCGCGTATATAATCGTGTACTCTTAAAGCTAGGATCAGTTTGACTGTGTGGGTCTACTAACGATGTAATATCTTTCAATAAGTTGGGTAATTTTGTTTCAACCCGCTTTCGTCCACTGCGCTTGAAACCATCGACAATTGGCTCACCACTTTTCAATTCTTTCATCCCTTTACGGATGGTCCGTCTATTCCATCCTAACTCCCGTTCTACTAACGTTTGTCCACCTATTCCTAAATCTTTGACTACCGATGCCATGAATTGTCGTCTGTCTGTCCCCTTGAGTTTTTTAGCTGTTTCGATGTAAAGAGATTTGGCGTGTTCGGTCAGTTTCATGATAGATTTTAGAGACATAAGATAGGCTGCACACTGAAATTATATTTTGACTATTATAGGATCAATCATTCTGTGGCGTTCTCTAA
>NZ_JAUBTN010000147.1:0-1315 GCF_036705055.1 Microcoleus sp. CZ3-B2
GACATGATTGAGCTTATTACTGTGTTTTCGGCACGTCTTTACGGATCGAGAAGCAAGAAAAACAAAAAGCTAATTGATGGCATGACTGCTGCTGTAAACGAGGCAAAGCAATGATGTTGTTAGGATTCAAGACAGAGTTGAAACTAAATAATCAACAGCGAACGCAGTTAGCCAAGCATTGTGGAGTAGCGCGTCACGCTTGGAATTGGGGATTGTGGCTGACCAAAAACATACTCAACCACAATAAAACCAATCCCAACGAAAAACTCAAATTTCCCACAGCTATTGACTTGCACAAATTGTTAGTAGCACTCGTGAAGTCGGAGAATGCTTGGTACTATGAATGCTCCAAATCTACACCGCAACAGGCATTAATGGCATTGCGGGAAGCATGGAAGCGGTGTTTTAAAAAAACTGCTGGCGTACCTAAGTTTAAGAAGAAAGGGCGGCGTGACTCTTTCACATTGGAAGGAACAGTCAAAATCTTGGGGAACCACAAAATTCAAGTTCCTGTAATTGGGATTCTGAAAACTTATGAAAGGCTACCGCAAGTATCAATCAAGTCTTGTACGATATCCCGTCAAGCCGACAGGTGGTTTATCAGTTTCAGATTTGACATAGAACAGAAAGAGTTAGGCAATGCAAGTGTTGTAGGAGTTGACCTCGGCATTAAAGCATTAGCCACTATCTCAACAGGTGAAGTAATTTTGGGTGCAAAGTCCTACAATAAATATGCAGCCAAACTGTCAAGAATGCAATGGTTAAACCGCCATAAACTTATCGGTTCAAGTAACTGGAAAAAAGCGCAAATCAAGATTGCTAGACTGCACAATAAAATAGCCAACATCCGCAAAGATACTTTGCACAAGCTAACGACACTACTCGCCAAAAACCACGGTGTAATTGTCGTAGAGGACTTAAATGTATCAGGGATGATGGCTAATCATAAACTAGCCACGTCTATCGCTGACATGAGCTTTTTCGAGTTTCGTCGCCAGTTAACCTATAAATGCGAGTTGTACGGTTCAAAGCTGGTAATTGCTGACCGTTGGTTCCCATCCAGCAAAACCTGCTCTAACTGTGGAACTAAAAAAGAAACACTCAGTTTATCGGAGCGAGTGTTTGAATGCAGTCATTGCGGCTTAGTTATTGACCGCGATTTGAACGCAGCAATTAATTTGTCAAAAACCGTCAGTTAGACGGGGATAGCCTGCGGACTGGTGAGTGCCGACACTGCCAGAATGAAACAGGAAGTAAGGTTCAAAGTCCAGCTTTGTATAAAGCTGGGTAGCTTTGGGTAAGTCTTATGTAACGG